>NZ_CEYLVT010000075.1:0-30493 GCF_982860115.1 Moorena sp. | reverse complement strand
AAAGCACTCATCACTAATTACTAATCACTAATTAATAAGCTGGGCATTGGTAATTACCAGAAGACATAGTCCGACTTTGTATAATTAATTACTCTATAGCTCCACTATTGGTCAAGTCCAGCAAACAGTGATAGAGTTATTCGTTACTTTTAAGAGACCGAAGGTGACATTGAAAAAGTCAAACAGCCTGATGCCTCTAGGTTTTAGGAAGTTGCGATTAGCCCGAAGGGCGTTGGCTAGCGAACGCAGCTATGTATACTTTGAGCACTCAGCTAATGCGCTACGCGCACGCTACTTGAGGTGCCATCACCAGTCACCCTAGGAGGTGATAGCCGCTTGGGAAGATCCAGTGGGGGATTCCCCCTTTGGTTACAATAATGACTATCTCTCGTTTATCTAAATTGGTGAGGACTCTGGCTACCTCACCTTTAATTGTGAATACATCAGTACTTTCCTCCAACATATGATCCCATTTGCCTTGAAGCAGCACCCATTAACATAGAAGTGTCAAAACTTGGGTTTAGTAAAACCTTTGGAGAGCCATGTCAGAGCTTACACTCTCTAAAACTATAGAGTCAATGCCAGTGGCAGCGCCACCCACTCAGGCCGACCTTCCCTGTGACGATGATATACCAATGGAAACCGCACGGCACAAAGCCCAAATGGATCTGCTCATTTATACCCTATCGCCTTGGCTAGACAATAGGTCGGATGGCTATGTTGGTGGCAATATGTTTGTTTACTACAGCGTTGCCCAACTCAAAAATAAAGACTATAAAGGACCAGATTTCTTTGTTGCTCTAGATGTACCCAAGGGAGAGCGTCGAAGCTGGGTGATTTGGGAGGAGGAAAAGGGTCCTGACGTTATTATAGAACTTTTGTCGTCAAGCACTGCTGAGCGTGACAAAAACGAGAAAAAGCAGATTTATCAAAATCAGATGCGTGTGCCAGAGTATTTCTGGTTTGATCCTTTCAATCCAGATGATTGGGCTGGATTTCATCTCCAAAATAGAGTTTACCAACCGATAGAACCTAATCAACAAAACCAACTGGTATCTGAAGCATTAGGTTTGAGCTTGGTGCGTTGGCATGGTGAGTATAACGGCATCGAAGCAACTTGGTTACGCTGGGCAAATTTGGATGGGGAGTTACTGCCCACTTCTGAGGAAAGAGCCGAACAACAACAACAAAGAGCCGAACAACAACAACAAAGAGCCGAACAACAACAACAAAGAGCCGAACAAGAACGGCAAAGAGCCGATCAACAACAACAAAGAGCCGATCAACAACAACAAAGGGCTGAACAAGCGGAGTCTCAGTTGCAGCAGGTGGCGCAGAACTTGTTAGAGCAAGGTATGACAGTGGAGCAGGTGGCCAATTTAACAGGTCTGTCTCAATCTCAGGTGGCAGAATTTGGTAACTAAAATGAGGGTTTGTCTGATTGTCTGTCCCCTTGGTGAGTGGAGGCACGCCCTGTGCCCCTACGGTGCTACTTTGATTGACCATTTGCGTCCAATTATCTCCCCTTTGTGCGATTGGCCGTAGGCCACGCTACGCGAACGCATGACTTAATTTAGTACAAATGTACAAAATAATAGAAAATAAAGAGAAAATCCGATCAGTGTTGGCCATCGAGATATGCGATGCTAAGCATTGAGCCGCGACGGGAACCCATTTAAACTCCTGTCTATTGTGTTGGAATCGATAACCAAGATCCAAATTAACACTGACGGCTGATAGCTGATAGCACCTCAAGTAGCATCTCAAGTAGCCCATTAGCTGACTTCTGAATGCTCACCATCGTCAGACAATAGACCATTAGTTAAGCAAATGACTTCAGTGACACCTCAACCTGCCAAACATAAAAAAGCGAGAGCCTTAAAACCAAGTAGCCGACGCCCTGCCAAGGAACTGTGTAGCGAGTGTGGACTTTGTGATACATACTATATCCATTATGTTAAGGAAGCTTGTGCATTCTTAAACCAGCAAATAGCTGACTTGGAAACAAAAGCCCATGGGCGTAGCCGCAATCTAGATCATCCAGATGATTGGTACTTTGGTGTTAACCAGAAGATGCTCACGGCTAAGAAGATTAACCCCATAGAAGGGGCGCAGTGGACAGGAATTGTCAGTAGCATTGCTATCGAAATGCTCAAACAGGGTAAAGTTGAAGGTGTAGTCTGTGTCCAAAACACTAAAGAAGACCGCTTTCAGCCAATGCCGATCATTGCTCGTACCCCAGAGGAGGTATTAGCAGCACGGGTTAATAAGGCTACCTTGTCTCCTAACCTCTCTGTGTTAGAGCAAGTGGAACAATCAGGGATGAAACGATTATTAGTAATTGGTGTTGGCTGCCAAATCCAAGCATTGCGATCAGTGCAAAACGAACTCGGTTTAGAAAAACTCTATGTTTTAGGTATGCCCTGTGTTGATAATGTCAAACGTGAGGGGTTGCAAAAATTTCTGGAAACCACCAGCCGTTCGCCAGAAACGGTGGTACATTACGAGTTTATGCAGGATTTCCGGGTTCACTTTAAACATGAGGATGGCTCAATTGAGAAAGTACCGTTCTTTGGCTTAAAGACTGATCAACTTAAAGATGTCTGTGCCTCCTCTTGCATGAGTTGTTTTGACTATGTAAACTCCCTAGCGGATTTAGTCGTAGGTTACATGGGAGCCCCCTTTGGTTGGCAGTGGATTTTGGTTCGTAATGACATTGGCCAAGAAATGCTGGATTTGGTGCAAGACCAGTTGGAAACTCAACCAGTGATGTCAAAAGGCGATCGCAAACCGGGAGTGCAACAAAGTATTCCTGCCAATGACAAGGGAATTAGTTTACCGATGTGGGCAGCAAAAATGATGACAGTGGTGATTGAAAAAATAGGTCCGAAAGGATTAGAGTATGCTCGTTTTTCTATTGACGCCCACTTCGCCCGGAACTATTTATATATAAAGCGCAATCATCCAGAAAAGTTAGAGGCACATGTGCCAGAGTATGCCAAGCGGATTGTAGAACAGTACAAGTTGCCAGACTAAAAACTGAGGGATTGGTGGGGTTCGGTAGGGTACGCGATCGCGTGCCTTCCAACTCAGCTACTGTCGAGAGAAATTATAGGTATCTGAATTCTGAATTAAGACCCCATTAATGAGTCTTTTGAATCTGCTTGTGATGCCCCTATTTCTTCAACCAATTCAGAGAGTTGAGTCGTTTCTGATTTAGGAATAATCACCGAGTCTTGACTCTCCCCCTCATCCAGTCGTTTAGCCACTTCCAGAATTATATGTGCGATCTCTTCCGGAATCCTTACTGCTTTCGTTCGACCCAGATTCCACTTCGGCTTGCGACCACTATTTTCTCGATAACCACCACGGGGCATAACTTTACCTCACCTCTGAATCTGAAATAGTACGTTTTCCTTATATTCTACAATCTTCGATTAATTAAATAGCTAGAGCTTGTAAAACTTAACTAGTGAGTTATTTTTAGACAAAACCTGGGAATTGTCTGTTTTTTTTGCTATTTCGTCCTTTTTATGCTAAAATAATCCTTGAAATTCTAGAAAATGAGGTGTCCTAACCGGAAACTCCCAAAATTTCTGAAGTCGGTTCATCTGATCACTTTTCTTGCCAGACTTTTAGCCAATTAATTAGTGCTTGCGGCATTTCTGGATCTAACGGTCGTTTCATAGCAGTAACAAAATCCTCATCTGGGTCACCTAATCTTCTGAAGCTGTGATCCAATCCAGCAAAAATATGAGTTGTCACATTCCTATTGCCAGCATTGATAAGTGCTTGCTGCATTTGTTGAGCTTCTTCTGGAGGTGTATTGTGATCCAAGGCACCGTGTAAAATTAGTACTGGGCATTTTACCTTGTCCACAAATAAATAGGGAGGATTCTCAAAATGCTCTTGACCCACCGGTAGGTAATAATTAAAAGACCAATCTTCATCTCCGATGCGAAAGAACTCTTCACCCCTTTTTGCTCTAGCAATAATTTCATCAAACTGTTTGTATGTCCAATAAATTAATGGCATGTTTTTCTTGAAAAATTTGATAGTTGTACTATCTAATTTTTCAAAGGCTTTGGCTTGCCATTTGAGTATCCCTTCCAGGTTGTTATAAATGCCCCCTTGCCAAACAAAAAACTGAATCTCTGGGTCAGACGCTGCTAAAATCAAAGCAATTACAGCCCCTTCACTTTGACCAAGAACTCCGATTCTACTGCTGTCAATCTCAGGAATACTCCGCATCCATTGCAATGCCATCCGAGCATCATCTACCAAGTCAAATAGTCCAGTAGTATTAAAATTTCCTTCGCTTTGACCACATCCTCGCTTATCGTATCTAAATGTGGCTATCCCCATTTGCTCCAGAATTATAGCTTCATCCCGGAACAGGTTTCTCTCTGGTAATGGTGTAGGAAACCAATCGGTTTTTGAATTATCTAGATTTCCTTCTCTTGTCTGAGGAAAAGACCCTCCAATGAATAGGCAAGCGGAGGGGTTTTCCACACCTTCTGGTAGGGTAAGTGTTCCATAAATCCTTGCCCCCTTGGATTCAAAGAATTCTTGTCTTTCCATTTTTTTTTAATATGGCTACATATTAATCACACATTCTATCAAATCCCTGAGGGGGTGACATGAGCCCTAAAAAGCTTACTCTATAAGGCTTTGATGCCAGTGAGCTATGGCTTGATATAGTGTAACTGATGGGCTAAAATTATTACCCAGTAAGGATTTCAGCTTGCATGTCCCCCCCAGACCTTTATAACATGAAAGAGAATAAAGTTCCGGTTAAGAGGGCAAGAGCAAAGTGCTGGAATAAAGTAGTAACGCGGATCTTCTAAGATCTAGTCTATTCTCTGTTGCCGACTGAAAACACCATGGCGGCTTAATACTGAACTGATTGAGAGACAAATCCCTCATTTAAAAATCCTTCAAAAACACTTACACTAATCAATTAACTTGTGCGTTCACTGATCATCCCAAGGTTAACCCAGAAAAGGGAGAGAGGAAACTTACTTTCTCCGTTCCCCCCTGCCTCTTGTGGCTTTTACTAGTGAGCGCGTTCTTTAATTCTGTAAATAGACACCCCGCAAACTGCTATAGCACTGTGGCTATTTCTTCACAACAAAATACTCACACCCCGCAGATGTAGCCTTTTCATATATCCTCTAAAAAATGTTTGATATAGTCGTGATACAGTAAGGATTCTTTTAAAAATGAATCATGTCCGAGATCGGACGAAATAGTAACAAATTTGTTGGAGATATGATACTTATTAATAATATCTCTTAACATCAATTGGTCTTCAGGAAAAAAACAAGTATCTGAATTCACCGAAAAAACCAACCATTCCTGTTTTTGACATCTCTCAAAGGCTTCTTTTTCTATTTCTACTCCTTGAAATAGTGATATAATTCTCAAATAGCTATGGGGACAAAAGCGTTTTGTAAATTGCTGACTGTTGTAAAATAAAAACGATTCGATAGGATGTTTAAAATTTGATTGAGGATATAAAATGCCGGGAAATATGTCACTTTTGTTTTTGATAGTTTTAGCTAGATATCGAAGTGGACAATAGTGTTTAAGAGCGATCAGTCTTGCCAACATTAATCCCCGCTTGGCGTATTCATCACTATTATTGATAGTCAGGTGAGATTTGAGGGTAAGAATCTGCTCCAAATTATTGACGATTTGTGATTCGTTTGTTTTAATTGAAGCGCTAATAGAAATAACTTTTTTAACTCTTTGGGAATATCGAACAGCAAAATCGTGTGCCAGCATCCCTCCAAGGGAGGCTCCAACAACGGCATAAACCTCGTTTATATTAAGATAGTCTAGCAGCCGAACTTGGCTGTCTACAACATCAGTATGGGCGATGAAAGGAAACTTATCCAGGTAGGGGTGATTGGTGTCTGGGTTAATAGATAGAGGTCCTGTGGAACCGTAGCAACCTCCTAAATAGTTAGCACAAATAATGAAATAATCATTTATGTCAAAAGCACAATTATTCCCAACAAAATCATTCCACCAACCTTGCTGACATTCATGATTCCATAGATTATGTCCTGTAGGATCGTAATCGTCATAACCACTCAAATTCTGACTTGTGGTCAGTACGTGGAAAATCAAAATGGTATTGCTACGCTCTTTGTTTAACTTTCCATAAGTTTTATAGGCTAGGGTGACGAAATCGAGTTTCTCACCGTTGGCAAGCAAAAGCGGGTTTTGAGGGGTAGCGACTTGGGCAAATTTACTCTGTTTTAATTTTTTAGTTGATAAATTCATGCTCATAAATTTGTTGGCCTATTTCAGCACTTTTGTTAACAACTTCTTCGACGATATCAGATGTAGTTCTGAAATTAACAAAGCAAGCTCTCAGACAAATAATATTTGAGTGCAGCAAAGCTTGAGAAATGCAGGCGATACCGCGCTGCGCCATTTCCTCTATAATTCTTCTATGCAAAAGGTTTTCTCCCTCTAGCGTGAGTTGATGAGTTGGCAAGTACCGCCAGCACACAATAGACGTCACTGTCGGAGTCATCAGCTCTAAAGAGGGATGTTGGTCAATTAAACTGGCCATATATTTTGCCAACATAAAATCATTTTCAATCAAGTCTTTAAAAGCGTTTATTCCCCTTGCAATTAAGGGCAACCAAACTCTAATTGCTCTAAATGGACGGGAATTTTCCGGAGTTAAATTGACAAAATCAAAACTATCTTGATTACTTAAAGATGGCTCCAAATAGGTAACTTGATTGCCAAAGGTTTGAGAAAGTAATCCTTGATGATTGACCAGTGTAACGGCTGTATCAATAGGGCTGTACAACCATTTATGAGGATCAAAGACTAAAGAGTCGGCGAGATTTATATCATGTAATTCTGAAGGTGCATTCTTGGCAAGTATCCCTAAGGCACCATAAGAACCGTCAATATGAAACCATAATTTTTCTTGTTTGGCGATTTTTGCCAGTTCAGAAATCGGGTCGATTGCACCACATCCTACTGTTCCGGTCGTACCGATAACAACGGCGGGAATTGCACCTGTTTCTCGGTCTTGCTTGATTGCTGTAGTTAGCAGATCTACATTGATGCGATAATTATCATCACTGGGAATAATTCGCAAAGCTTTTGTTCCAAATCCTAGCAATTCCAAAGCTTGCCTGTGACAGTAGTGTGCTTGGTCGCTCACGTAAAATCGCAATTTATCCCCAAGTTGGCTGATTCCTTTTTCTCGAACGTCCTCACAAAAGTATTGTCGAGCAGCCGACAGTGCGATCATGTTGGCAAATTGCCCCCCACTGGAATATACTCCTTCTGTCTGTTGGGGGAATTTAAAAATGGTTTTAAACCACTCAATTGTTTGAAGTTCAATAACTGTGGCAGCAGGAGCAATACGCCACAAGTTGGTATTTTGATTGAGTGCAGCCGCCAAAAAAGTGGCAAGCACTCCTACCGGATCGGGTGAGGAAGTAATATAGGCTAAAAAGCGAGGATGCCCGTTATAACCGCTGTAAGCGATTAGTTTTTGGAGTTTGTCTTCGATATCTTTTACTGGCAGTGCTGTCTCGGGAAAGGGAAGAGCAAGGTCTTGATAAATGGTGCTTGAATTTTCTGTTGGTATTGGAGAATAACGCTCCCAATTTAAGGAACAATCTTTGACAAGTTTTCCGATTTTATCTATTGCTATGTTCCATTGATTTTCATCCCAATTTAAATTGGGATGAAAATCAATTTTTTCTTCAATTATTTCCCCAGAATTTTGGGGTTTACGTTTACTTTCGGCAAGAGGATAATCGAAGCCATTATCAATCTTAAAGTCGGGTTTTTCATCCGTCATTTTTAAACCTCCTCACCCAGAGCTTAAGTAATACAGTTTCTCTGTAATCATCCAATGGATAATTATTCTTGATTATTCCCTAAAAGTCAACTGGAACTAACGGAGCGAGAGTGCTGCCCCACTGGCTTCTTCACCCTAGGGATCGCTCCCAAACAATTTCGGAAATTTACTTTGCACACAGGCTCTAGTCATTTACCGGTCGAATGGGAACTTGAACTTCACTGCGCTTTAGGCGTTCCGGGACAAAAGGAGAATCATAAAAAAAGCGACGGGGTGTACCAACGACGGTATACTCGGAGTGTTGGGCTAACCATTCCCTCAACTGCTTAATACTTTGTTGGTAGCTGAGATAACTATAGCTACCTTTCATCCCAAGGCTGACTACTGTCATCGATGGTATGTCTTCTACCTGAATATTCTTTTCAATCTGTTCAGGAGTGATATTACGGCGGTTATATAGAAATGATACATAAGCCTCACCAACCTGAGCAAAGAAATCTCCCTGGGTAGTTTCCAGGGTACTGATTGGATAACGAGTCTCTACCGGAGCAGTCATGGAAATATCGTTAGAGCTAATATGGCGGTACAGGGTGCCAAAAGCACGATTAGCTGCCTCAGACAGCTCCCCAGAGTAGGCTACTGTGGCAGCCCGATAGGCAGGATAGTGTTTGATTTCGATTTTGCCAGCTGGGGTAGGAGGTGGAAACCCTTCTGGTAAGGGAGCAGAGGCAGCACTGAACACTCTCCATCCCAGTAAGACAATTGCCAGTAAGCCTACAGGCAAGAGAAATTTGGATAGCTTCATGAGGGAGCGAAATTAACTAACAGTGAAAGGTAAGCATTCAGCTATCAGCTATCAGCTATCAGCTATCAGCTTTGTGGCACAGGCTTTGGCCTTGGCCAAAAGGCCACGCGGGGCGCGTTTGGCCACGCGGGGCGAACGACGCTGTGACGTAACGAATGCTTACGATCAATATTAGTTTCACATAGGGTTTGTATTTAAGATGTAAACTTAGGATGTCTTTTTTTATTTAAGCATTCAGCTAATGCGCGACGCGCATTAGCTGAATGCTTAATGCTTACACTATAACTAATGAATTACTGGTTAATGAAGTCGGAACCACAAGTCTATAGCATCACTGATCTGGAAAAAGAAGGGAAAACAATTTGGGATGGGGTTCGTAATTACCAAGCTCGAAACTTTCTGCGTGAAATGAAGGAGGGAGACTTGGCTTTTTTTTACCATTCCAACACCAAACCCCCGGGAATTGTGGGCTTAATGGAAATTGTTAAAAGTGAAGTAGTTGACCCGACTCAATTTGACAAAACTAGCCGTTACTACGACCCCAAATCAAGTGTTGAATCTCCTCGCTGGCATACTGTGGTAGTGCAATTTGTCGAGGTTTTTCCCCATTTTCTAGAGCTTTCAACCCTTAAACAGGAGTTTAGTGACCAAGAGCTATGGGTTACTAGACGTGGAAATCGCCTCTCGGTCATGCCAGTTTCTCAGGCAGTAGCTCATAAAATTATAGGTATCACTAAAGCTACAAACTCAAGTCAAAGGTAATATTTCAGCCAGATGAATGCATGAGCAAGTTGTCACGAGCAGTAAAATGGCGACGACGTCTACGACTTTGGGGGTTATTAACCCTAGCACTGTTGTTGTGTGGCTGGCTGCTAATGAACACTCTGAGATTGAACGCAGCCGCATCAGCACCTGTGGATACGTTCTTTGTGCTAGGGGGGAGTATTCGTCGAGAAATGCATGTTGCTGAATTAGCCAAACAGTACCCAGACAAGCGAATTCTGATTTCTCATGGATCCCCAGACCCCTGCATTTGGCTAATTTTTCAGCGGGAGATGGCATCTTCGGAACAGGTTTGGTTAGAAAACTGCGCCAATTCTACCTTTGGTAACTTTTTCTTTAGTATCCCAATTTTCCGGCGGTGGGGTGTTCGTAGGGTTAAGTTAATAACCTCTGGGACCCATCTACCACGGGCTCAGTGGATGGGGCAAATTCTTCTGGGAGCTCATGGGATTTGGGTAGACACAGAGTTGGTGGAAGAGAAAGGTATTCCTGGTAATTTAGAATCCCCTCTCAAAACTGGGATAGACATTGCTCGCAGCTTAGTTTGGGCACTGCTGTCTCAAGTCATTCAACCCCGATGCTCTGATCTAATCCAGCTGACGGATGTAGACATGAAGGTTTGGCGTGAGTCGGGTTTCAAATGTGAGCGTCAGGGGGGAATTTCCGATACTTCTTAGCTACCAAAATCTACCAAAGGTGGATTCTGGTTCACTAATGCAAGTTGATTTCTCAACCAGGGTGTATCTACCAAGGCTCGCAAAAATATTCCACGAGCGCCGTTAATGTCGCGATCCATCCTTCGGCCATCAACTAGTGATTTAATAATGCGACTTCCGCCTATATTTACCAATTCACCTGTCCAACTAACAGTCTTACTAGTATAGGCTTCACAGACATCCACCACCGTCTTCCCGGTCTCTTGAGCTTTGTGCTTCAAGAATTCCTTAAAGCGATAGTGGGCGAATGTCAGCATATTGCGGACAGTCTTAGATCTGATTTTTCTATTACCTTTTTTCGACATCTGAGAAGTCTCGAAGGTGGGAAGTAAGATGATATCAAAATTGTCAACTAAGAACCTAGCTGTCTTATGATGAAGCTCGTTGATTAGGTTTTGAATCTTGATTACCATCCTCCGAGCGGCCTTTCTCATCCGACGTTTTTGACCACCACAAGCTTGGCTTATTTTAGATAGCAAATTATCTAGATGTTGGCACAATCGTTGAATACGAGAAAAGTCTCCATTCCCAATCTTTCCTACAGATGTTTCACTAAAAAAGGTAAGAAAAGTTCTGACACCAGGGTCTAAAGCGACTACTCTACCTTGGTTTTCGGTTGTATTTTTAGTCTCTTGATAGGGGACGACCAAATAGTAATCCCCATTCCTGCTGGTCAGTCTACTGTCGCAAATATTGTCAGGAAGGGTCTCGGAATAAGCTATCTTGCCCAGTTTAGTGTGATATACCCCCATAGCTGAAACTGCCGATTTAGGGATATAACAAGACTGGGTAGGATTTTTCCTCGATCTAAACCTTACCCTTTGAATTTGCGAAGTCTTTTTGTACTTCTTTTTGGCCTCTCTGACAGCGGTGCAAGCATCCTTAATCGCTATCGATTTTATCTGATAAGGTACTGCTTTACACCACTCGGGGAGGTCGTTTAATATGTCAGTTTTTATAGCTTTCCAGTTGGCTTTTACTTCACCATCCTGGAGGATTTTGACGGTCTTGTTAAAAACGTAACGGGACACTCCAAACCATTTACGGATAACCAATCCCTGCTCATGGTTTAGGAACAGACGAATCTTCTTTGATTTTTTTACCGTATTTTCTGAGTCCGTGAACCCTACAGGAGAAGACGTGAATGATGGAAAGAAGATCTGCGGTAAGTTCTGATTCCGGGCAGCTTTCAGGCTGGTCGAGAACCAGGATTTTTCCACCGTTGAGACCGACCAAGTACTCAATGAGTTCAAACCCGAATCGGGTAAGTCTGTCTCTACAGGTAACAACAACCGTGAGCTTATCTCCAGACACGACTCGTTCCAATATGGCTCTAAGTCCTTTCCTGTTGTAGTTAAGCCCCGAGCCGATGTCTTTGATGATTTCTGCTTCTGGGAAGAGGGAGTGGAGGTAGGCGACTTGGCGGGCAAGATCATCTCGTTGTTTTGTACTGCTAACTCGGCAGTAGCAGATTGTAGAGTGGAGTGATCTCTCAGACTTTGGAGCTTTTCCAAAACGGAGAAGATCTCTTGAGTCAAAGAGTCTAGTTCCCCCTGGTGTCCTTTCGCATCTGAGTGTCCCATTGTCTGCATACTTCCTTAGTGTGTTCTTGGAGAGTCCCGTAAGTTCGACCGCCTTACGGAGTGGTATTAATGTCATCCGCTTAATCTACCATAATTTAAGAGTAAGTGGTAGATTAGTGGAGGTTTTTGTTAACTGTCACAAGCCTCAGGTGCGACAATCAAGCGAATTTAATTCTTAATGGTAAGAGCGCACCTAGGGCGATTTGAGCTCTACTGTCATAGGTGCAAACCAAAAGCAACAATCCCCGTCTCTGAGCGAGCGGGGATTGTGAATTAACCCAAAGGTTCAACTGAGCCATTATTTGACTATGCGCTTCCAGGGAGCAAAGCCATTTTCAACACCTTTAAGACTAGCAGCCAAGCTGGGGTAATGTCTGAGCACAACACTAATGAAAGTGTTCTTTTCAATCCAGTCCAGACCGAATTGAGTATAGATTTCGGCAGTGTAATCCTTGGTAAAGAAGCGATCGCTTTTCAGTCGTCGGGATGCCATCAGGATGAATATCCGAAAAGCGGTATCGCTGAAACCAAATCCCTTAGGAGGATTTTCGGCAAACATACCTATCATTAGGTCTACACTATCGATATCATTGTTGTAAACCTCCCGCAATTCTTTCGCCCATTCTGGCTTATCAGTGATTTCCTCGAAGGATTTGGCTCGATCGCGACCAATTAGTTCCCGGAACTGGTTGTAGCGGGGAACCCCTCGCTCCCGATCTCGGAGGATATCTACAGCAGCTAAGTCAAATACTTCACCGTTGTCCCTCACTAGCTGCTGCAATTTCTTTGGATAATTGTAAAGGGTGACAGCACCAGGGTGGCTGATTCCAAAGGAGTAGAATAAATCCGCTATATCTACCTGTTCTAGAATCCCACGTGAGCGCTTGCCAGACACTTCAAAAAAGTCTTTCGTCAGCAGCTCTTTACCGTCTTTAACCGAGTAAAACTGGAATTCATCGGGGATGAGGGGATGCATCCGATACACAGAAACGAATTCTTCGGTGAGGTAGTAGGGAGCACTGTGGTGGTCAATAGATGAGCCGATAATGCCGCTGACTACTTCACTGTCCCCAATACGCCCAAAGCGATTTTTGAATTCCTCACCCAATATACCCCACCAATTCGTTCTCATGGCAACTTGCAAAGCGGGATGTGCCAGGATGCCCGGAGTCCATTCCACAGTATGAATTTTAGCTAGCAAGGCAGCATTAATCAGTCGAGCGTGGTCGAACAGGTCATCATCTGTCCAGTCAGGGTATTGTTTTTTCAGATGATCACAGATAGTGTTGTGCTCTTTGACGAACAGGATATGCAACATGCTTAGTCCTATCCACCAGTTATCGTCAAAGCCCACAATATCGATTCCGTTCTCTGGGTTGACAGGTAACAAACCGTCATCACCAATGATCATCTTACCATCGACATGGCTACGCACCTTATCGATAGTTTCCTGATAACTGCCATAGATTTGGGAAGCATCCCACCAGTGAGTTTCTCTGTTGATAAAGGTTGGGGGATTCTTGGTATCGTCTTCAGAACGAGTGGGGTCTTTTGGAGTTGTTTCGATTTCCAGAGGTCGATGCTCTTCGGGCCAGGGGTCATCCTGTTCCAGAGGAATCTCGATTTTATCCTGGGATTCATTATACCCATGAGAAAACCAATCGTGGGTCTGGAATTGAATCCAGGCTGCAGCTGTTAGGTTTAAGGTCGAAGCTGGTACAAATTCATCCCGCGTCAATAACTTCCGACTGATCGTACGGGGGTTGGGATTGAGTAAATTCTTTTCATCCGGGTAGGCGTGTTTCAGGGGTACATTGCGTCCAAAGCGGGTGCCAGCCATCCCCATTTTGGGATCATTGGGGTCATTAAATGAACCATCCGCTGTACGAATTTTAAGATGGCGACCATCAGGACTAGGAGTGGGTTCAGGGGGCTCCCCTTTTGTGGGTAATTGGGAGGTATCGTGCAGGTTTTCTTCCCGCATATTATCGCGGAATTTATTTAATTTTAACAGGGCTAGAGGAGTAGGAAACTTATGCCAAGGTTTCTTTGCCATTTTGCTAATTCCTTTAGTTTTTATTACCGAGGTATTTAGGGTTTTAGCTTAGGGAGTTTCAGGAATTCCGGTCAGAGCTTACTGCTCACTACTAAGCTTAGGTGAATAGGACTGAGCCTGATCTTAATTAATGCTTAATTCACCGTTGTCTAGCTCTTTCTATTTCTTAGTTTTTTATGTTTATCATAACTCATTAATTTATAAATTAAAGAGGATTGACTAATAAATTTAGTGTTGTATAATTGTCTGGGATTGACAGTACCCATGTTGGGTACTCTTTGCTAATCAGTTCACTGTCAAGAAATTCCACAGTCAACCGTCAAGGGTTAACAAATTGGATATCTTGTTCTTGGAAGTACGCTGGTAGAGGGTCTCGGGAGAGTACATTGGTTTTGGATGTGAGCTGCTGCTGGTCTAGGAGAATTGCGATCGCACTCTTACACACAAACAGGATCAAATCCCTTCCGGGACAAGTACGAGACCCTCTCAGAAACAAATTGGAGTAAGTGGAATTGTCCTGATGCCTCGGATCTAGCCACCGTTGAGGTACAAACGAATCGGTGGATGGGTCTCGTGACCGTTCCCGTTGCATAATCGGGAAAAAGTGCAGAATTTCCATGTCTGGCGGAATACGGGTGTTGTTATACCTGTCGCCAGCTGTTGTAATGTGAAAAGTTCTGGTCACTGGAGGGAACAAACGACCAGTTTCCAACAAACAAGCTTCTAAATAGCTGAGTTTAGCAATGGTTGAGGCTTGCTCCAATGAACCCGCTTCCTTGATTTCCTGTCGCACCCGTTCGAGCACCTCTGCTCTAGAGGTAATCATAGTCAGGGTTCTCGCCAGCAAGTCAGTCCCTGAACCAGTAAAGGTAAACATCCAGTGGGGGATTTGTTGCAGGAGTTCCTCTTCAGTAGTGTAGGGCTTTATGCCATGAGCCATAGACAACAGGCATGGCTTTTCAGAGGCTTCGCTGCCTTCCCAAAGCTGCTCAAGAGTTTCATAAAATTTTTCTAAACGCTTAGTTTCAAACCTTCCCAATAGAATCCGCTTGATCGGATTTCCCACCATTGAGAATAACACCTGTATATCCTTGATCAACCGCTCAGGAGCAACATTTTCCCCAAACACGATGCCAAGCATTGCCTGACCCATACATTTCCGGATATCCTCAATGTTGGATACTGGCTTTGAAAAAGCACGATGTACCTCTTCGACGAAAGCCTGTTGGTACTGGTGCTGGCAACCTGTGCCAAGCACTCCCTCGTTATAAGGTCTCAAGCGCTGCCACTGCTGATCATGGCTGATAGTGAGGGCGTTGGGGGCAAGGAAAGACATACCATCCTTCTTGAGATTGCCTTCGATATAGCCTTGGCTGTCCGGTGGGTCTTGTAAAATGTGGTCTGATAAGTCACGCCCAGATACTAGCAAGACTTTCTTGAGAAGAAAGTTTAGAATGACATTTTTACTACCATAGCGTTTGATGACATCACCAATCCAAGCCCCTAATACTTTTTCAAGGTCGAAACCACGGGGGTTATGGATAAAGCCACTGGCTAGATTACCCAGAAGCCGTAACAAGTCGATTACATTGGTAGAAGGGTAGGTGTTCATTATTCATTGCTCATTGTTTTGTTGACAAATCTTACTTGAGGCTTTCCAGTAGACTTATCCATTGCTTGTATTTTCCTTAAGGCTATCAGCAGGTGCGACCCGTGATGGCGAACGCGCCCCGCGTGACCTACGGTCAAGGGATTGCTCGCCATCACGGAAAGCGCACCTATTAAGCTATAATTTCTCAATCCACTGCCTAATCAGAACTAGTGGCTCCTTTCTTGCATGCTTTTGACCACTTGGGTGACTAGATTTCGGGGCATAAATCTTATACTCAGGGCAAGCAACTGGTTTTTGAGACCAGGGACAACAACAGTTCGATTTTTCATCAGACCAAGATAGCCAATCCTAGCAACAGTTTCAGCATTCATAATCTTTTGTCCACTAACCAGCTTAGAGTCTTCCATGTTTGCCCGAGCTTGAAAACCCGATTCTGTTGGTCCTGGACACAGAGTAGTTACCGTCACCCCTGAACCCTTTAGTTCATTGGCAATTGCCTCAGAAAAGGATAGGACATAGGATTTCGTCGCATAATAGACTGCCATCAACGGACCAGGCTGAAACGCTGCTGTAGAAGCAATATTTAAAATTTTTCCATACTGTTGTTGCACCATAGCTGGCAGAAATAATTTGGTCAAATGGGTCAGGGTTACTATGTTTAGCTGCATCATGTCTAGTTCAGTAGCCAGGTCTGTTTCAGCAAAAGCTCCATAGGTAGCGAATCCCGCGTTGTTGACTAGTGCATCAACCTTGATCCCTTCCTTTTGGAGCTGGTCAAAAATCTCCTGTGCAGCTCCTGGAACTGATAAATCCTTCGGAATAACCCTGACAAATGTCCCAAATTTTTTTCTAAAATCCTCGGCCATTTGAGATAGTTTTGACTCACTTCTGGCAACTAGTACTAACTTGTAGCCATCGCGAGCAAATAACTTAGTAAATTCATAACCAATTCCACTGGATGCACCAGTGATCATAGCCGTTTTGGGAAGATCCTTTACCTGATTTTTTAGAGTCATTTGAGGTTTATTTTAACAAAAATTAACCCAGGAAATTTTTAAGAATTATTTCGATAGCTTTTCCAAAGGATTTGGAAACAAAGATGATAGATTTTTGATAGTTTACAAAATTCCTATATCCTTGATTAGGTCTTGCCTTTTGAATCTTACTTTTTGTCTTTCCCTAAGGGATTATGTTCACAACTCAAATGGAAATGCTATGTAGGTTATAGTTATCCACTAGCAGTTGTAACTTAAATTACATTTTAAGCAGAACACCAGATCCTAGGGCAATGAAAAATTAAACCAATGAAGCACACAGAGGGACTATAGTTGAGGTATAGCATACTTTTGAGAAATTGAGGGAGAAGGTGGGCGCTAGCTGAAGTAGGTGGTTCAGTTGCGAAAAATATCTCTATTGCCTTGATAGTTATCCTCACAGGGAGCTTTTCCAAAACCAGATTGTTGTTAAAAAACTTAATAATCATGAAAGATCAATGGTCGTTAAGTCATAATGGAAAGTGTTGGAAATTCTAGTTTTTCGAGGAGAGACTTAACAACATCCAACTGGGGAGCAAGATTTTGTCAGGACTTACCCAACATTGGCTAAAAAACGCCCTTATACAAATTTGTGATAGTTCAATGACTCCTCCCCCAACCCAAAGCAAGGGCATGGGGTCACAGGGCATAGTCACTGACAGTAATTTATTCCTAGTCTAGGGACAGCCAATAGCAGAGAATCCGGCATCAGACCAAATAAGCCTCACAAAATAGAAAGGAAAAAAGACAAATGATATCCTTATTGTTATTTACTCTCAATAGCATCCTTAAAAAGTTTTCCTAAAAAAATATTCGGCCAGCATCTGGAATGCTAGGCATTGAGCTTGTAGCTTGCTTTATTCCTACAAAAATCAAGATTTAACGCGCATCAAATGGAAAAGGATATAATTTTTGAACCGTTGGAGTTCCGGAACTTGACCCTCAAGAATCGGATCTTTCGTTCTAATATCTCTGGTCGATTTGACAACTATGATGGTTCCGGTAACCAGGCACGGATCAATTGGGAAGAGAAATTTGCCCGAGGCGGCGTCGGTGCAATCGTCTCTTCCTTTACACCCGTCCAAATCCGAGGAAGAATTTTACCTAACTATGCCACGATTGACCGCGATGATCGAATTCCTTTCTGGCGCAAGGTCGGGGAGAAAGTTCATGAATATGACTGTAAGTTTTTGATGCAACTGAGCCACTCTGGTCGTCAGCGGGATGTTGGTGGTGTGGAGAATTTGTATAATAAGGGTCTTAGTTCAACCAGTGAAACTGAGTCATTTCATGGGCTGGAGTGTCAGGCAATGACACGCAAGGAAATCAAGGAAATGATTCAGGCATTCGCTGATGGTGCCAGACGAGCTCGTGAGGCAGGACTAGATGGGGTAGAACTCCACAGTGCCAATGGCTATCTGATTACCCAATTTCTGAGTTCAGGCATCAACGACCGCAAGGATGAGTATGGCGGTTCTCTGGAAAATCGAGCTCGTTTCTTACTGGAGATTATCCAAGCAATACGCAAAGAGGTAGGAAACGATTTTCACCTCCAGGCAAAAATCAGTGCCGTGGAATACAACGATGCTGTGATTCCTTGGGATAAGCCTGGGAATACCCTGGAAGACTCTATCCAAATCTGCAAGTGGGTGGAGGAAGCTGGAGCAGATGCGCTTCATATATCCACTGGAAGCTTATTTCCCCACCCCTTGAACCCACCCGGTGAGTTTCCCCAGGACGAAGCATCCCGATGGTACGAGATCATGCTCGGAAGCGGTATCTATACCTTCCGCAATTATTTACTGTTCCGGTATCGATTCCTATTTCCCTTCTTCTTGTTCTTGTGGAACCGAGTTTACAGAAAGGGTTCCACTCAGCCGATTATCGGCAAAGATGTACAGGATCAAGCCTTGGACGACTCCTTCCGGGAGTTTGTATCAAGTCAAACCATGCAGGAACTCCTAAATAAATACCAAGGTATTAGCATCAGTGATGCTCGGGAAATCAAAAAGCATGTGAATATCCCAGTCATCTGCACCGGAGGTTTTCAGCAAGCATCCTACATCCGTGAGGCGATTAGTGAAGGATTCTGTGATGCAGTTAGTATCGCCCGTCCTCTGGTTGCTAATAATGACCTAGTCCAGCAGTTTCAGCAAGGAAAAGACCTGCCAGACCGACCCTGCACCTACTGCAACAGGTGCTTGTTCAATGCCCTACAAAACCCTCTAGGCTGCTACGATGTGCGCCGATACAATGACGACCACGACAAAATGATTGAACAGGTGATGACTGTATTTGACCCACCGCCATTCTCATAATTGTTGATTATTTTTATCAACAATGAAGAATCAAAACCTCTTCTAAGAAATAGAAATGTTTCTTTACATCTTATAGAGAATGGCATAGAGAATGGCATAGAGAATGGCATAGAGAATGCGATCGCTTTCCTCGAATGCTTTTTTCTATAGGAGTTAGGATATTACGGTACATAGGTTGAGGGGGCACGGCTGTGTACCCCTACAAATGGCGTTAATTTTTCGATACAAGGGTAAGTCTTGATCTAGTCAAGACTGAGAACTAAACACTGACGCACTATTTTATAGATCACAAATAACAAACTGATGAGTGAATCAGAAAATCCAACCCTACTCAAGGGTGTTTTCAAAAGCTTAAAGCGGTTTTGGCTTCTTATTATCGGAGTTGTACTGGTCATCACCTTAGTCATCGCTTGGCCGTTGATATCCAACTCCCCAGTTAGATATGCAGATATTAACGACCACTTTAAGTATGGTTCCATCGGCAGCGAGCCAGTGAATGGAGTTCCCTACTGGATCTGGAAAGTACTGCCAGCAATTTTTCCAGATAAGCTACCCGGTGAGGGTTATGCTTCATTGGGCTTTATTTATGAACCAGGACAAGACAGACCCATCGGCTTTTCAAAGCGTCGGATCTTAGTTGACCGTGTTGGTTTAAATTGTGCAGTTTGCCATGCTGGTACAGTGCGAGATACCCCTGATAGTACACCCAGGGTAATCACCACCATGCCTTCCAATACGGTCAATCTATCACGGTACATCAAGTTCATCTCCGAAGTACCATTTGATCCACGATTCAACGCTGACCGGATTTTGGCAGAGATTGCAGCTCAAGGGGAAAAGTTCAACCCCATCCAGAAATTGATGTATCGCTACCTGGTTATTCCCCAGACTCGGGATGCTTTAATTGCTCAGGGTAGTCTACTCGCCTTTTTAAATAACCAAACAGCTGCTGATCGCGGTCCTGGGCGGGTGGATACCTTTAATCCCTATAAATCCCTGCAATTTCGCTTCCCGATGGATCAGTTAGACCATGATGAACTCATTGGTGGTGCAGATTTTCCCTCCATCTGGAATCAGAAACCCCGTGAGGGTTTGCAGTTGCACTGGGATGGTGATAACGACTCGGTGGATGAGCGGAACCTAAGCGCTGCGTTAGGTGCAGGGGTGACACCAACCACGGTAGATTTGGATGGGATTCAACGGGTTGCTGATTGGCTGTGGGAATTACCACCCCCGCCCTATCCCTATGAAATTAACCAGAATTTGGCAGCAGTGGGTAAGCCAATTTATGAAAACAACTGCGCCAGTTGCCATGCTTTTGGTGGTTCAAAGGTTGGCAAGGTAACACCTATTGAAGAAATTGGTACAGACCGATATCGCCTGGATTCCTACACCTATGAACTGCTTTCTAACCAAAATACCCTCTTTGTCGGCACACCAAGGCGTTTCAAACATTTCCGCAAGACCAATGGCTATGCCAATGTGCCCCTAGATGGAATTTGGCTACGAGCTCCCTATTTACACAATGGTTCAGTACCAACTCTCAGAGACTTGTTAGAAACCCCGGAAAACCGACCCAAAGAATTCTATCGCGGTGATGATGTTTTCGATCAGGACAAGGTTGGTTTTGTTTCCGATGTAGCCGAGGATAATACCAAGGAATTCTTTAAGATTGATACCACAATTCCTGGCAATTCCAATAGTGGTCACCTGTATGGAACTGACCTATCTCCAGAAGCAAAAGATGCCTTAGTTGAGTACATGAAGAATCTTTAATAAGGGATAACTGGACACATTTTTTTTAAAACAAAATTTTTGACAAGAAAGAGGTTCAATGAACGCTTACGCTAAATGGTTTGGTCGTGTGGTATGGCTTGGCATCATTATAAATGTGGTGTTTTTTGTCATTCCCTGTCTTGATGCAATAGCGAGTGGGGGAAACCCCCAAGACCGCGCTGCATCGCTTATGCTTCTTTCCAGAAGTCATGCTTTCGTTATTAAAAATGCAAATTCCAGTGCCGATTATCTGGGTACGTGCTGCAGGATTGCTGTTGCTGGAAATCAGTATTTTATACATTCCTGGTGCCATGGATCCCTATCGCTGTCTTGATGCAATAGCGAGTGGGGGAAACCCCCAAGACCGCGCTGCATCGCTATAAAGCAACAGCTTGGATGTCGATATTGGTCACACGAGGTGGTGGAGCTACGTTTTTTATAACGGCTGTCTTGTTATTTGGTCAAGATCTGGGATTTCTGAGTATCGCTTTGGTTGACCTTGTCTTCGCAGTTATCCAAGGAATTATATTATTCCTTGCCCTGCAAACTGAACAACCGGTTATTTCACAAACAGCCAAGGGATTCTCCTAACTTTTCGGGAATAGTAATACTTATCACCTAGCACTGCACTCAGCACTATCTAGCAGTAGGGAAAAAAATAACGTTATGGAAATGGTGAAGACGAAATTAGGGAAAATACTAATAACGATTGTGATTAGTATTTTCTTGCTGGCTGGAGTTGTAGCCTATGTGGGATGGTACAACCTATTTAGAGAAGACCCCAATCCTCCCACCTATTACGATTATGAGTCGCCAGAAGAACACTTCAAGTATGGTTCCATTGGCACAGAAAATGCTGAAGGTGTACCGTATTTAATTTGGCTGGTGCTTCCCCGGATATTTCCTGACAAACTACCAGGACCTGGTGGTTATACGTCTTTGGGAATTACCTGGGAAGAGGGGAAAGAATTGCCCATTGGCTTTTCTAAAAAAACTATTGGTTTTCCCCGTCAGGGCATAACTTGTGCTTCCTGTCATACGGCTACATTTCGCGAAAATCCTAAAGATAAACCTACCATTATTTTAGGAGGACCCTCAAGTAAGTTTGATCCTCAACGCTACCTCCGATTTCTGCAAGCTTGTGCCAATGATCCACGATTTACAGCCGACTATATTCTTGGAGAAATTGGATACAATTATGAACTTTCTTGGTTTGATAAACTACTTTATCGCTATGTAATTATTCCTCAGACCAGGAAATCAATTCCGAAACTTCTCGAAGGATATGCTTGGATGGATTCCCGTCCCGACTGGGGACCTGGTCGGATCTCTCCATTCAACCCTGGCAAGTTTCGATACTTAGAGCAACCTCTAGATGATTCTGTTGACAACTCCGACATGATGTCGATTTGGAATCAAAAGATGCATGAAGGCTTTGCCTATCATTGGGATGGCTTAGAAACGTCACTGACGGAAACCATCCAGACTGGGGCAATCGGTGATGGTGCTACTAGGAAGTCGATTAATATCGAAGGTTTAAAGCGGGTAGAAGATTATATTACTGAATTACCTCCTCCCCTATATCCTTTTGAGGTTAATCAGACATTGGCAGCAAAAGGCAGTGAGATTTTTACCAATACCTGTGCATCCTGTCATGCTTTTGGTGGAGAACGGATAGGAACTGTTATTCCTATCGATGAGATTGGTACTGACCGCAACCGCTTAGATATGTGGACTCAGGAAGCAGCTGATGCTTATAATGAATACGCTGAAGGCTATGAATGGGATTTTGACTACTTGCGTAAGACTAATGGTTATGTAGCAGTAGCCCTTGATGGACTTTGGCTAAGAGCTCCTTATCTCCATAATGGTTCGGTGCCTAACCTAACAAACTTACTGGAAACTCCTGAGAAGCGGACGAAGGTATTTTACCGGGGCTACGATGTCTATGATCCGGAAAAAGTTGGCTTTGTCTCGGAGGGAGAAAAAGCTGAGAAGCAGGGTTTCAGATACGATACTAGCCTTATAGCTAACGGTAACCAAGGACATCTTTATGGCACTGATTTACCTGAACAGGATAAGAAAGCCTTGATTGAGTATCTCAAAACTCTGTGATCTCCTTGACTGTCTAAAGCACTAGCATATGGGGAAGTTTATCTGCCCCATATGCTGCAATTCAACTAATCGCTTTTAGTGAAATATTTCACTTTCAATTAAACGAGAGTAGCTCTTTATAAGAAATTATCAAAATAACCAAACTTTTTTTGGCTAACCCTACAAGCTAAAAACTGGCATTTTATTTTTTTTATACTCTCTTAAATAATTCAATTATCAGTAATTTGATTTAAGCGATCGCAAATCCCTCTTAGTTCGGTTTGACTACACACTGGATCTCGTGGCGCTGGCAATTCTGTATTGGGCCATGTGGATAGATCAAAACAGGGACAACAGGTTGGTGGTATCCCAGCGGTTTTAATGGGTAAAGGCATATCACAACGGGAACAAGGGAGTATATCCCACTTGGGTGTTAATAACTCCGCAATTGTTTCATCAGTTCCTTCCAGGTAACAATCACCAGTCTCTGGTGAAATAGCTAGCTGCCAAATCGTTTCAAATTCTTGGCTGTAGTGCTTGCCATTTGTAAGTGATTGTGGCTGCATAGCTGAAAAACCATTGCGCACCACAACTTTTTTGCCTAACTGGAACCAGTAGGTGAGATAGCGTTTGACTTGTGCTTCAGATGCCATGGTTTTGTTGGTAATTAGTTGTTACTAGTCAGTTTTAACCCGTTAATAAACGACTAAGCTAGAAAGCTTCTTCCCCACTTCCGGTATTTTTTCCCTCTTGGGATGGATTTGATTAGGTTTGAGATGATTCGCCAACAGTACCATTATCCGGTAATGGTTGACCCAGAGTACTGAGATTAAGCACATGACCGCCGGTGACTAAGTAGACTGGGTTAGCCAAGTGCCCCAAATAACGCACCACATTCCCCAGGCGATCGCGAAACGCCCTACCCATAGGATATGCTGGAACCACTCCCCAGCCAGCCTCTTCTGCAACAAAAATTACAGAACCTTTAACCTTGCTTAAACTATTCCATAAGTTTTGTAACGTTTGCTGCCAAACGGTATCATTCTGTTCTAGGCAATTGGCAACCCAGGTTCCTAGAGAATCTACTAGCAGGCAGTGATTGATGTCAGAATAGTTGGTAATTGTTGCTGCCAAGTCCAGTGGTACCAAAAGGGTTGTCCAGGAACTGGGGCGTCGCTGCTGATGTTTTTCAATCCGGGCCAGCCACTCTGGATCATCCGGGTTGGTTGTGGCAGTAGCGACGTATATTACTGATTTGCCAGTCTGCATCGCCAGGGTTTCTGCCCACTCGCTTTTGCCAGACCTGGATGGTCCGGTGACTAAAATTAAATTACTGGTAAATGTGATACTGGTAAATTTAGTAGTATTCAAGGCTATTGGGAGTTATCTTCGCGCTTGCGCCAAAATTAACAGAGCTTAT
Organism: Moorena sp.; assembly: GCF_982860115.1. Classification (NCBI taxonomy): domain Bacteria; kingdom Bacillati; phylum Cyanobacteriota; class Cyanophyceae; order Coleofasciculales; family Coleofasciculaceae; genus Moorena; species Moorena sp. The sequence continues at coordinate 6,453 of NZ_CEYLVT010000075.1, read as the reverse complement.
TGTTGAGAATAATGGCCATCTTAGCCCTTGATATCAACTATATTTCCTCAAATCAGTCTTCATGAAATCAAAATTGCGACGGATCGAGACAACACTAAATCAGTTAGCAAAAGCTAGTGCCACTGATTCATCACAACCATCCCCAGCTGTGGCTGATCAAACTAATCACCAACAAGCAGGTGTAGTCAGTCGTAGAACTAAAAAGGAACCTTCTTTCTCTATGGCAGTACAACCGTTCCCCACTCGCCAGGATGAACAGAAGGTACCGACTCTGCCTAGATTGAAATACCCTAAACTGGGAAACCATCGCCATGGTGCTAACCCAGCTTTGGCAATGAATCTGTTGCAGGACATTGAGGGAATTGTTCTGGGTTGGCAGCAGGAACTGCACAAAATCCTCCGGCAAATTCAAGACCTATACCTAGAAGGACCAATTGTTGATGGCTGGTTAGAGTCTCAAGGGAGTCAACCCCAAGATGCCATAGGAACTGTAAGACTAGCCAATGGTGACCGGATGATGGACTATGTAGATGAAGGGGTTGAGGTATCGAATACTAATGTTACCTATCAATCTCCTCGTACTGGTTACCGTCTTTGTGGCTTGGATGAGCAGGGTCAATCTTGGTCAAGGTCTTGTCCAGCAGATCAGGTTCCCAGTGTGAGCATGGCCATCGCTCGTTATCAAAAACTGCGACAACTTTTAATTCGGAAAAAATACCTCGAAGATCGTCTCAGCCAACTAGCAGAAACATTAACTGTGATGCACTCTCAGCTGAATAAGCCCTAATCAAATAAGCCGATGCTTGCCAAGCTAAAAACTACCTGGAATCTCTCTAACAAAGCCCAAATGAGGTTCGATGCGACCTGTAGTCATGCTCACCCAAGCTAGTCCTTCCGAAGTTCCGATCCACAACTTGTTACCAGTATTAGGAGCTAATGCCAGAATACGACTAGAGGGTAGCTTGCCTAGTTTAGCCAACACTTCTCCACTGTCTCGTTTTATTTTAAATAAGCCATTATCTGTACCAACCCAAACATTACCATCTAGATCAAACTGCACAGCAGTGACATTACGTCCTCTTAGGGGAGTTACAGACCTGAAGACTTCGTAAGTTTCTGGGTTAATCACCACTAAACTATTAGGAGTGCCAGCCCATAGCATTCCCTCCGGTCCTCGGGTCAAGGTTTGTACCGTGTTTCCTGGTAAATTCTTAATCCGAGCAATCACAAAAGCACTAGCAGTATCCACTCGCACTAGCCCTTCTAGAGTGCCCACCCACAGCTGACCCTCTTCATCTAGAGTCAGAGCATTGGCACTGACACCGGGTAATTCTTGTAACGTTGTCATCAACAATCCTTGGTCAGGGCTAATCAGAGCCAGACCGCGATCGCTTCCTACCCAAAGATAGCCACGAGTGTCAATCAACAAGGACAACACATTATTAGACGGTAGGGTAAAATTTTGGGCATTAATTTCATTATTACGGGGGTCTATACGCAATAGTCCTTCATAGGTTCCTACCCAAATCCGCCCTACCCGATCCTGAGCGATCGCACCAACAGTGTAATTGGGCAGACTTAGGCGAGTGCGAATTTTTCCACTATTGGGGTCAAGTCTAGTTAATCCTAGCCAAGAGCCCACCCAAAGCTCACCCGTAAAATCGGGTTGCAAGGCAGACACCCGAAAATCCGCTGGCAGGGGCTGGGTTTCTTGCCTGAGGCGTTGATCAGGTAAAGGTCTAGTTGGCGGCGGAGGGTTTCTAAGGGAGGTAGGGGGGGATACCTCTTTGTTTACATCAGTGGATAACTGTGTCTGAGCGTACGCTGTTGAGAAATTGTTGTTTGGCTCACTGTCTGGGATTGACACAGGTAAGATTTGCCCCAGCAGTGTAGCACTGATTACCAGACCAATACGGTTACTTAAGCGGTTAGTTAACCATGCCATTATTTTCAGCATCTTGATTAAGTCTTTTGTTGATCAGGAATTACCCTTGCATGTGTTGCACGGGTCCTAATTTTAGGGGGGATGGTAGGAGCGCAATGGTTGCGCCCTCACGAGCTATAGCGCAACTGTTAAAGTTCTATATTATATACTTTTGGTTTTTAACCCCGCTGCCAAACCTTGTCAAGCCATGGATTATAGTCAATTTTAGAATTTTTGTGACAAATATGTGATTAATTGTTACATTTCGTCACGTTATAAGAGGAGCTGATACATTCCTAAAGAATATTTGAGGTTTAAGTGATCCCATTACCTGCTATATTTCAAAATGATTAAGAAATTCTGAATTACCTCAGCGACTTGACTGACTAGCAACCGTTTACCAATCAGCGGAGCGGTTGGGTTAGTAAGTAAAGCTACAGGTAATCCCCAACATTAGCCACAAACAGGTGATTGTGGAATCAGTGTTGTGCCCTTCTTCAGGCTTAGACAACAAGCCTAGATGGGTTGTTTCTTCTCTTAGCTAGGAGCAACAAACAACACTAAGAAAAGAAAATCTCTTCTAGCGATAGCAACATTCAGTAGTTCCTAAGGAAGCAACGCATGTCTTACTCATCAACCAGTACTCAGACAAAAGCTGGCTACGATGCCGGTGTAAAAGACTATAAATTAACTTATTATACGCCAGATTATACTCCAAAAGATACGGATATTTTGGCAGCGTTTCGCGTAACACCGCAGCCTGGTGTACCTCCGGAAGAAGCCGGTGCAGCGGTTGCAGCTGAGTCTTCTACGGGTACCTGGACAACAGTTTGGACTGACTTGCTGACTGACCTAGACCGTTACAAAGGTCGTTGCTACGACATCGAACCAGTACGTGGGGAAGACAACCAGTTCATCTGCTTTATTGCCTACCCACTGGATCTGTTTGAAGAAGGCTCAGTCACCAACATGCTGACCTCCATCGTGGGTAATGTATTTGGTTTCAAAGCTCTGCGAGCACTGCGCTTAGAAGACTTGCGGATTCCCATTGCTTACCTCAAAACCTTCCAGGGACCACCCCACGGGATTGTTGTAGAGCGGGACAAGTTGAATAAGTATGGTCGTCCTTTGCTCGGTTGTACCATTAAGCCCAAGCTAGGTCTATCCGCTAAGAACTACGGTCGTGCAGTATATGAGTGCTTGCGCGGTGGTCTGGACTTCACCAAAGACGACGAAAACATTAACTCCCAGCCCTTCATGCGCTGGCGCGATCGCTTCTTGTTCGTAGCAGAAGCAATCCACAAATCCCAAGCTGAAACTGGCGAAATCAAAGGTCACTACCTCAACGTCACTGCTCCCACCTGCGAGGAGATGATGAAGCGGGCTGAGTTTGCTAAGTCCCTGGACATGCCCATCATCATGCACGACTACCTCACTGGTGGCTTTACCGCCAACACCACTCTGGCTCGTTGGTGCCGTGATAATGGCGTTCTGCTGCACATCCACCGCGCTATGCACGCTGTGATTGACCGTCAGAAACACCACGGTATGCACTTCCGCGTCTTGGCTAAGTGCTTGCGCATGTCCGGTGGTGACCACCTCCACTCCGGTACTGTAGTCGGTAAGCTTGAAGGTGAAAAAGGTATCACCATGGGCTTCGTTGACCTGATGCGGGAAGACCACATTGAGCAAGACCGCGAACGGGGTATTTACTTCACTCAAGACTGGGCTTCCATGCCTGGTGTAATGCCAGTGGCTTCTGGTGGTATTCACGTTTGGCACATGCCTGCGCTAGTCGAAATCTTTGGTGATGATTCCTGCCTACAATTCGGTGGTGGTACTCTAGGTCACCCATGGGGTAATGCTCCTGGTGCTACTGCAAACCGGGTAGCTCTAGAAGCTTGTATCCAAGCTCGTAACGAAGGTCGTAACCTGATGCGTGAAGGTGGTGACATTATCCGGGAAGCTGCTAAGTGGAGTCCTGAGTTGGCAGTTGCTTGCGAACTGTGGAAGGAAATCAAGTTCGAGTTCGAGGCAATGGATACCGTCTGATGCAGTTTGAGGTGTGAAGTTTGAAGTATGAAACGTCATACTTTAGACTTCATAACTTTTTCTAAAAGACTGGGTTCAACCATGGATTTAAAACGAGTTGCGAAAGATACAGCCAAGGTGCTGGCTAGCTATATGACCTATCAAGCACTGCGGACAGTGGTAAACCAGTTAAGAGAAACTGACCCTCCCCGAGCGCTTTGGCTACAGTCTTTTTCCTCACAACAAAGTATCCAAGATGGAGACGCTTATCTTGAGGAATTACTGCGGGCTAAACCTGAATTAGCGTTGCGGATTATGACTGTGCGGCAACATATTGCAGACGAAGTGGCCGAGTTCTTACCTGAAATGGTTTGCACCAGTATCCAGCAGTCGAATATAGAACATCGGCGTCAGCATCTTGAACGCATCACGCAATTCACTCTTCCAGATAACCCAACTAATTCTGAGCAGAAAACTGATTCGGACACCTAATTGGTTCAACCGAAGACGTTACCTGCTATCCCCCAAATTTCATACCTATACTTCAACAGAGAATCAAACAGAGCATCAAAATCTATGAAAACATTACCAAAAGAGCGTCGTTACGAAACCCTTTCCTACTTACCCCCCCTGAGTGACGCTCAGATTATGCGGCAAGTGGAGTACATCTTAGCGGAAGGTTACATCCCTGCGATCGAGTTCAACGAAAGCTCTGAACCAGATATTTACTACTGGACATTATGGAAACTGCCTTTGTTCAAGGCTACCTCACCTAAAGATGTGCTAGCTGAAGTGGATGAGTGTCGCTCTGAATACCGCGACTGCTATATCCGGGTTGTAGGTTTTGATAACGTTAAGCAGTGCCAAGTTCTCAGCTTCATCATTCACAAGCCCAATGACGGTGTTAGCCGCAGCCGTTGGTAACCGCAGCTTTTACTACTAAAGGCTAAGGCATTCATACTTGGATGAAATGCTATTATTAGCCCCCCGATGTTGATCGGGGGGCTGTTTCATTCTTGACCCTAACATTCAGGGGTGAGGGAGCAAAAGCCCGTTCTGGTTTAGATGCATTTGCCCTAGTTTTTATGCCATTCTTCCAAAGCACCAATAACAAAACTGGATGCGGGATGATTGAGGAGTTGTGCCAAAGCTTGAATGCTTCCTGCTTTTAAGGCATTAAGTGTCTTCGGGAACCGTTTTGGTTTGCTTTCAATATGTTCTATGGCTTTAGTTGCAATTTTAAAATTTCCAGTATATGACTGTTCTAGCTGCTCTAGAAGTTGTTGAATCTCGCTTGCAGCTTCAGCAAGATTCCTTTTCTGTTCTGAATTATTATATGTATTATTAGAAACATTGGCTGTGACATTACCTTTGACATTACCTAATACTATAGGACTATTATTAGTATCAATATCAAATTCATTATTCCTAACATTTTTTTTAATCGGTTTATCTGCCACCTTTGAGATCCTTAATTCATTGAATAGATTGACAATAATCAGAGTATGATAATTTTTAAACCCGGCTCACAACATCCCCTTCAACATTACCTGAAACTACAGGAGAACCAATATTATTTTGAATTTCTATAGATTTATTTTCAAAGTTAAAAGTAATAGCTTTGGGCTCATTGCTATTCATAACACTATACAAATTTAAAATAACTTTTTTAATAAATTCCTTATCCCTACTTACTAAAATTTTCTTCAGGCCACTATTTGTATAAATAGTCATACCATATTTTTCTATGGTTTTAGTTATAGTTTTATTATAGTCATAAATTAACCAAGCTCCAATAGCTATGATGAAAACAATTATTTTTGAAAAAAATCCATAATATACAGAAGATATAAATAATAATATCAGGATAACAAATAAAGCAATAAAAACATTGCTCATTGGCTTTTTATCTGTAGTATTTTTGCTCAAATTAACTAATCCGATACTTGCAATATTATCAATTTGGTAAACAACATTTCCAAAGATTAACGTTTTACCTCTAATCTTTAAAAAAGATGTTTTAACTTCAATTGGCTCAGTAACTTCATCTGGCAAAAAATTACTCAACATACTTTTTTAATTGAACTCAAAATTATGGTTTGATAAAGATTACTGGTGTTGCTGGATTTAAGTTTTAAAGAGTGCATCTCATTAAAGCTGTTTGACCCGTTGGGTGGAACCGGCATCTTGCCGGTTACAATCGGACGCACTGTCCTAACACTGGCTACCGATAAAATCAGGGCGAACCCGTCCCTAAAGCACCACTAGCAACATTTAGGTGCGACCCGTAGAGAATTTAATTCTTAATGGGTCAAGCGCACTATTACAAATGTGAGATGCACCAAGTTTTAAATGCCTACTAGAGCTGGCATTAATCTGATTTTTGGTTTAGGTTATGAATTGGAATTTATTTATGAGTAAGGGTTTTATAATTTAGATGCATTTACCCTGTCTTGATGCAGTCGCTCATGGGGAGGGGCTGTGTGCGGAACCTGCGT
>NZ_CEYLVT010000074.1:10949-30770 GCF_982860115.1 Moorena sp. | reverse complement strand
GCGTGGCCAAACGCGCCCCGCGTGGCCCAAAGGCCAAGGCCTCAGCTTCCGCGCTTATGCGATCGCGTCCGCTTATCATAATCGCTATAACCCTTGCCCAGAAAGGATTTAATAGTTTTAAAATTTTAAAACTTTAGTATTGTTATATAGTTCACAGATATAGTTCACAGATATAGTTCACAGATATAGTTCACAGATATAGTAAAGTGTTCAAGACATATGAAACCAGGCAGTCAATGCGACTGCCAAGGCATCTGCTAAATCATCTGGTTTGGGGATGGTGTCTAAGTTTAACTCCCGCATAACAGCCTGCTGAACCTCATATTTATCCGCATTACCATATCCGGTCATTGCCTGCTTAATCTGACCCGGTGTAAACTCTACCATTGGAACTTCATGTTGTGCTGTTACTAACACCACAACACCCCGTGCCTGAGCTACGGAGATCGTAGTACTCATACGGTAGAAAAAAAGTTTTTCAATCGCTACCAGATCCGGTTTGCAGTGTTCAAGCAGGGTGTGTAAATCCTCGTAAATCGTACACAGTCGTGAGCCGTAATCAGTCTTGGCAGGGGTTTGGATGATGCCAAAATCTAGCAACTGCAATGGTTCAGGGGTTGCCTGTATTGGTTGGCTAGAACGCTTTGCCACTCCTAAGGAGCCTTCTGTTTTTCCTGACTTACTAATTTGGGTTGTTTGGCAACTAATTGCGCCAAAACCTAAAGTAGCTAGTCCTGGGTCAATTCCCAAAATTCGCTTTTCCATCTGGCTCACTGCCGTTAATCCCTTTCCCGTCTAATCACTAGATTGGGTTAATAGTGTTATTGCTATCATCCCTATTACCTAGTGCTATTATCCCTATTACCTAGGCTAGCGTTCGGCATTAAGTCATGACCTCTAACCAGCTACACCAAACACGAAAATCAGAGAAGTATGGGGTAGCTGACTACTTGGGATTATTCTGTTTCACCCCGTATTTTTTTGGGTTACGCCACTACTCTCATACCCTAAATGGCAACTTAACCGACCTCACCACTTTCAGCATATCCACGAGCAAATTCTGATCATAACGTCTAGGTACCGGATATTGTATTAATCACACCTTAGCCTAATTATCTGAAACTGTGGTGATCAGTACCAGCTTCATGGTGAATTCACTATTGAGGTGCGACCCTAGGGCGCGAGCAATGCCTCGCGCCCTAGGAGGCGCGCACCTTGATCAGTAATATCAATGAAAACCGCTATACCTGAAGGGTGAGCGGCTATGTGAATCACGGACTTTTCACACGAAGGTTTGATTAGGCAAAGAAAGTACCAATCTGACAGGCACTTCCGGAGCCTTAGCCGTTCCTCACTACATGCATCGCCTCCTTGTTAAGTGCTGGAGTTCGACCAGCAATGTCTATCCAGCTTTTGTACTTACCATACTCAGTGTAGTTATGTCCTCAATCAGTCTTTTCAAAAGAGCTCTACGTACCCTACAAAATGAATCGAGAGGTCGAATTCCTCAGCGGGTCAACCGTTGGTTTAAGTGGTTAGCCCCTGGATTACTGGTGAAGCGTTGGATACTTTTAAGTGCTGGTGGTGTAGTGCTAACAAGTTTGGGATTAGCGATTTGGGTAAAGCTGACCCCAGTTTTTTACATCATTAAATTCACAGCCCAAGTTTTAGAGAAAATTACAACCATTATTCCTAACCATGTCTCTGGTCCAATTGCGCTGATCTTGGGTCTGGTTTTCATCTTCTGGGGGCAAACCCGGACGGTAGGATCAATTACGGAAGTTTTAAAACCCGACCACGATCGAAAACTGATTGATGTGCTGATGGATCATCGTCGGTTAAACCGGGGACCGAAAATTGTAGTCATTGGGGGTGGCACTGGTCTTTCTAGTTTACTTAGAGGACTAAAGGTTTATAGTGCTAATATCACTGCTATTGTTACGGTAGCTGATGATGGGGGTTCCAGTGGACGGTTGCGACGGGAAATTGGAGTGTTACCACCGGGGGATATTCGTCACTGTTTAACAGCACTGGCAGACCAAGAAAAGTTGTTAACCGAACTGTTTGAATACCGTTTTCGAGCTGGTAGTGGTTTAGTCGGTCACAGTTTTGGAAACCTTTTTCTAACCGCAATGAGTGATATTACTGGCGATCTAGAACAAGCTGTTGCCGCTAGTTCTCAGGTATTAGCAGTGCGAGGAAGAGTCTTGCCAGCTACCCTAACTGATGTTAGCCTTTGGGCTGAATTAGCTGATGGACGTCGCATCGAAGGAGAGTCTAATATTACTGAGGCTCGGGGAGTGATCAAAAAAATTGGTTGTACTCCCGAACATCCACCTGCTTTACCAGCAGCACTCAAGGCAATTCAGCAAGCTGATTATATTATAATAGGACCCGGTAGCCTCTATACCAGCATTATTCCCAATCTGTTGGTGCCAGAAATTACCGATGCGATCGCAGCTCGCTTGATACCCCGCATCTATGTTTGTAATATCATGACCCAGCCAGGGGAAACTGATGGATATAGTGTCTCTGACCATATCAAAACTATTGATGAAGCCTGTGGGAAAAGGCTATTTAACGCGGTACTAGTGAATCGAAAATACCCCTCAGCTGGCTCACTGATTAAGTATGCTCAAGTTAAGTCTCATCCAGTATTTCTGGATCGAGAAGAGACTTCTAAATTAGGGCGTCGCATTGTAGTGACCAATGTAATGTATGAAGATGAGGAAACTCATTTAGTGCGGCACAATTCGGAAAGGCTGGCACGGGTTTTATTACGATGGTATAGTCGAGCACATGCGTGAGATTTGGTGAGTTCAAGTAAAATTTTTAAAGGAAAATAAAAGCTGAGATATTAACTCAGAATAACTATTATTCGAGGTACTCTATTGCTAATAACTAATGACAAAAATTTTTCTAGCTGATGCTAAAGCAACGCGATCGCTAGGTGTGGAATTGGGGAAATCTCTGCCAGCTAGTAGCATCATTTTGCTGGAGGGAGACTTAGGGGCTGGCAAAACAACCCTAGTTCAGGGTATTGGTGAGGGACTAGGAATTACTGATGCTATTGTTAGTCCCACCTTTACTCTGATCAATGAGTACACAGAGGGACGTCTCCCCCTGTATCACCTTGATTTGTACCGCTTATCCACCTCAGAAGTAGAGTCATTAAACCCAGAACACTACTGGGAGGGAATTGAGGTTGCTCCGGGAATTGTGGCCATCGAGTGGGCTGAGCGCCTACACTATTTGCCACCCAGTTATCTACATCTGACACTAACCTATTCCCAGGACGGTGGACGTCAGGCACAATTCACCTGTAACGGTAAGTTTGATTTAACTTGGCTGTTGGATAGGTTATCTGCTTGTTCGCCCTTGGCATCGAGTGTAGAGTAGGGTGAAGGTTAGTGGGATTGAGGTTGACCAAAAATTTGGGTCAACTTTAATTTTTTTCCACTTCCGATTAAATCCGATAGTGCTTAACTGGTAAAAGTTAAAGCTTCACCTCGCACGTCTGTGTTCAATTTTCCTCTGTCGTAGACTACTTGACCTCCAACAATGGTCATCACTGGCCATCCCGTTAAGTTCCAACCTTCAAAAGGACTCCATCCGCATTTTGTTAAAAGTTCTTCCCGTAACACTGGGTGGTAATTTTCTAAATCTACCAGTACCAAATCCGCATCATAGCCAGGAGCGATCGCACCTTTGTTAGGAATTCCATAGGCCTTAGCAACTGCTGTAGACATCCAGTGAGATACTTGAACCACACTACACCGTCCCTCTATGGCTTGAGTCAGCATCAGTGGCAGAGATGTTTCTACTCCAGGCATTCCCGAAGGAGTGTGGGGGTAACCTTTCGCTTTTTCTTCCAAGGTATGAGGAGCATGGTCTGTGGCGATAAAATCGATCACACCATCGAGTAGAGCTTGCCAAAGAACTTCGTTGTCATGGTGGGAGCGCAACGGCGGATTCATCTGTGCCAGGGTACCAATCTCTGCATAGGCATCGGTATTTAGTAATAAGTGCTGGGGAGTCACTTCCGCCGTCACCAAGCTAGGTTTGTCTTCCCTAAGCAATTCAGCTTCTTCAGCGGTGGATAGGTGCAAGATATGCAACCGCCGCTGATATTTTTTAGATAACTTCAGGGCTAACTTGGTGGCATTAAGAGCAGCTTGATTGTCCTGAATCTTAGAGTGAACAGCAGGGTCAGTAATTCCAGCAAATTCCTTACGTCGCTGAATAATTCTAGCTTGGTCTTCAGCATGCACCGCAATTAAGCGATTGTACTTCCGAGAACCTTCGCTAAAACCTTCAGCAAAAATTGGTTCTATCACTGCTTCATGATCTACCAATAGTGCACCATGACTTGAACCCATGAATATCTTAATCCCACAAGTCGGCTGGGCATTGTGCAAATCTGGCTGATTTGCTGGTGTTGCACCGATAAAAAAGCCATAATTAACTAAACACTTATCTGCCGCTCGCTTGAGCTTGTCATCCAGTGGGGCTTGGGTTGTCGTCGCAGGACGAGTATTCGGCATCTCTAAAAAGGACGTCACTCCACCCTTGGCACAGGCACAACTGGCAGTAAATAAGTCTTCCTTATGTTCTAGACCTGGTTCCCGAAAATGGACTTGGGGATCAATTACCCCTGGCAACAAAGTTAAGCCAGTAGCGTCTATTTCTTTATATGCTGTAACGTCCGTTGGCACTGGGATGTCTGGGGCAACCTGAACAATCCTTCGACCGCAGGTGTGGATATCCCCCAGTAAAAATTCACCAGAGGGCAATAGAATACGAGCATGGCGGATAAACAAGCAAAAGTCAGACAACATAGGAGGATGTTAAAATTTGACAGTGTCCCTGCTCGGTGTCTAGGTAGATACAGTAGATACAAACCTGAGATATAGCTAAATACAGACAACCGCAGCTAACCTACCACCATGGCACAAATAAACAGGGTTGTCCTGCCAAATTGACATTATTGACAAAACTTTACATAATCTTGATTTAGGCTCCCCTACTAACTTGAAATTTTTAAGATCTAGCTAGAAAACCCCAGACGTTTAAATTTGCTGTTAAATTTGCTGTTAAATTTGCTGATAATTTCCCAATCAGCTATTTGTTGAAATTTCCTCAAATTTGTGTATCGGTAGTAGTTGAATGGATATGAGTCGTGTACCAGATAAAAGACCAGAAAAAAAACCTACACAGCCTCCTAAAGACAATGCTTGGGTAGAAGGGATTAAAACGATTACCTTGAGTGCTGTTCTTGCCTTTGGGATTCGCACGTTTGTGGCAGAAGCGCGATACATCCCATCAGGATCGATGCTACCGACATTACAGATTAATGACCGCCTAATTATTGATAAGTTAAGTTATCGCTTTTTCCAAGACCCACAACGAGGAGAAATTGTGGTCTTTGCTCCCACTGAAAGGCTGAAAGAGCAAAATTTTAAAGATGCTTTTATCAAGCGCGTAATTGGGTTACCCGGTGACAAAGTTTTGGTTAAAAATGGTCGAGTTTATATTAATGATCAAGAAATAGAGGAAAAGTATATCGAAGAAGCACCACAGTACGATTTTGGACCGGCAACAGTACCAGCAGATCAATACCTAGTACTGGGAGATAACCGTAACAATAGTTACGACTCTCACCACTGGGGCTTTGTCCCTCGTGACAAAATTATCGGTCGTGCGGTAGTGCGGTTTTGGCCGTTAAATCGGATGGGGAAATTGAAACCAAATCCGAGTTACCCTGAAGGGTTGAATCAGCCAACTGGCTTATGAAGTCTCAGTACTTCATAAGTCATATTTCCGACTTGCTGGACACCAAGTTTGCACGACATGACCAATTAATTCTTGCCCTAGCCAGGGGGTATTAAGAGAAAGGGATTTGAGGTTTTTTTGCTGAACAATCCAAGGGGATTGAGGATTGAATAAGACTAACTCAGCCAATTGACCAGGAGCAGTGCTAGGGGGGTCTTGCTGTAGGCAAATAGCAGGATTTGTGCTAAGACTTTTCCAAAGTTCTAAGGCTGACCAATCCCCTGTCTCGACTAGAGTATGCCAGAGTATAGGTAGGGCTAGCTCTAAACCAATTACTCCTGGTGGTGCTTCAGCAAAGGCAACGGTTTTTTCTTCATAAGTGTAGGGAGCGTGGTCAATTGCGATCGCATCAATAATCCCCTCCCGAACACCTCGGATCAGTGCAGCTTGGTCAACTGGGTTTCCCAACGGCGGTTCCAATCGCAAATTGGAGTTGTAACTGCATAAGTCTTCAGTATTGAGCAATAGATGCATCCAAGTGGTACTGGCTGTTACTGGCAACCCCGCTGCTTTGGCTGATTCAATCAATTGCACAGCGCGACTGGTGGAGATACGCATGAGATGGACTGGCGTGCCAGTCGTTGCTACGACTTCTAATAAGGCAGCGATAGCGGATGATTCTGCGATCGCAGGATTCCCTGGCAAACCCAAACCAATTGACTGGATACCTTCTCGCATCACTCCCCCATTTACCAACTTAGGGTCACAAGCCCAAAGTGCTACTGGTTTACCCAAGGGTTGTAGGTATTCCAACAACCGTCGAACTAGCCCTAAATTACATAAAGGACCTTCATCGGTAAAGCCCACTACTCCCCCTAGAGCTAGTTCAGCTAATTCAGTCATTTGCTGTCCTTCTAACCCGATGGTGAAGGCACCCCAGTGATAGAGTTGAGGTGAGGAAGGGGGGAGGGTCAGATAGGCAGAGTTTTGGAGTTCTTGCCGTTGTGCTAAAACAGCAGCATTGTCTAGGGGGGGGTTAGTGTCAGGCAAAATGGCTAAGCGAGTAAAGCCTCCATTTGCCGCTGCTGCCAGTAGTGAAGACCAGGTTTCCCGCTGCTCATGTCCTGGTGCACCAGAATGGCTGTAGAGGTCTACTAGTCCTGGTCCTAAAATGTGTCCCTGACAATCTTGCACCACTGTATCGCCAGAGATTTCTTTGATTTGAGTTTCCACTGCCGTGATTACACCATCAGTAATCAGCACATCAGCGACTTGGTCAATTCCAGAAACTGGGTCTAAAACCCGGACTTGTTGAAGTAGTTTACTGTTCATTGGGGAAAGGGAAAAGGAAAAATAATTGGCTTTTAACTCAATCCCCCTTTCTAGCTACTCATATCTAAATCACTTGTTATGACGACTTGTTTTTTACATTACTACGTATATTTTTAAAATACCACTTTGCAAGATTTTGTCATACCTCTAAAGAGGTAACCAAATAGCCGAAAACCATTTATTATTAAAGCTTTATGAGTCATTACAGACTTTCTGGGAGCATCCAAATTTGGAATAAACATACCACATTAAGCTGTATTAACGCGATGTTAATGCCTATATAAAAAGAGATAGTTTCCAAAATAGTATGCTCCCGAATTTATTAATTAATTTTTATTTGCAGCAAATACGTTAACCAATTTGACCACTTGTGCGGGTCTATGATAAAAAGTCCAATGCTGCGGAGACTCTGTTATAGCGTCAGTGTTGGATATTTTCAGGTTTTTTGTTATGTCTTCACTATTGGAAAACGTGGCTAAGTAAGTTGTTATTTCCCTAGCGCTGTAAGTAACCGAATCATCATCATTTTCGATTTTGCCGTTTCTATCTCCTGGAGCATCATTTTTCAAAAGAAGAAATGAGATATGGTTAGGGGGAGCAATAAGTTCCACATATTGCGTCGGCAAGAGATCACGGTCACAAAATGAGTGTAGAGTTAAGTCACATATTTCCATCTCAGTTTCACTACTCGCCAGTGCATTCATCACATTGATCGTTAGCAGTAGCATACAGATTACTAACGTTACACAACAAGTTTTGATCATTTTTTTCATTTCTTTTTTGCTTCTCCTACTTCTGGCATACTTTAGTCAATTAACTAATTTTTTAGCACTACTAGGTTTTCTACCTGAAAGTTGAGGTGTAAAACCTGATAGTTGAGGTCAAAAACATCTTTATGGAAGGGTAAACTCCATCACTGTTAGACTTTTATCAGTATAAACGAGTTGTTCGAGTTTAAAACGACTCGCTGCAAATAAGTCCTGATATTCTCGTTCCGTGGGCCAGTAACCCCTTAATAGCTCAGAATACCTATTCCTTTTAATTCTGCTTAGTCTCTTACAGACCTGGGGGGCGTGACGTGCAAGCTGAAATCCTTCAACTAACCTTGGCCAAAAGGCCACGGGTCCGCGTTCAACCACTAACCTTCAACCTTTTTTTAAATTAGCCCCATAAACCGCTACTGCCACCCCAACTAACAACACCACCGCACCTACCAGCACCAATACCCCTGGCACTTCCTGAAAAATCAGATAGCCCAAAAAGCAAGCACCAACGGGTTCAAACAAAATAGCCAGGGTCACCAGGGTAGGATTAATCCAGCGTAGCAACCAGTTAAAACTGGTATGTCCTACCATTTGGGGGAAAATTGCGATTAACAAGATGTAGACGTAAACCGCTACCGGATAACTGAGATAACTGACACCCCAGAGTAAGGATAACAGTAACAACAGCAACGCCCCCATAGTGTAGGCGAAAGCACTATAGCTACCGAGACTCAAACCCCGCTGCTGTGCTTCACGTCCCCAAAGTACATACAAACTTGCTATCACTGCTCCCATCAATGCTAGAGAATTCCCCAACAGAGGATTACTCCCACCACTGAGAGAAGCCCCATCCCCCAAAGTAATCAACACACCACCGACAAACGCCACACCAATCCCCAAAACCGTCAGCCTAGTTAGTTTTTCCTTGAACCACAGCCAAGAAACTAAAGCAACCCAAATCGGAGTTGTGGTAACTAACGTAGTAGATGCGGCAATGGAAGTAAAAGACAAGGAAGTAATCCAAGTCACAAAGTGTAGCGCTAAACAAATACCAGCCCCACTGGCATAGAGTAATGCACCTGGAGCTAGCTGAGCTTGCCTGAGCTTTGGCAAAGCTGGTAACAGTAGCATAGACGCAATAGTAAGGCGAGACCCAGCTACGAACAGGCTAAACCCTACCCCACTCACCCCAGCGGATGCGATCGCTAATCGCGCAAAAATAGCTGATGTGGAAATCGCCAACACACCAGCCAAGAAAACCAATCCCACCTGCCACCGCAGCGGCTGCTTTATAATTTTCATAGCCATACAGCTTCAATCCCCAACCATTACCATTATTCCGGCAGAGGTACCAGGAGAGAAGTCAAAAAGCCCAGATAGTCTAACTGTATCTATAATCTACTTAATCCTTGATAATTCCTAATTTATAATTCAAATATGTTTGAACTACCGCCACTCAATACTAATACAATTTGGTCAATTTTAAACGAAGAAATTGATGACGATACCGTTAACAAAATTCTCTGGTACTATCTAGGTTATCGTTATAACTCAACTACCGGGCAGTGGGATCTAACTGAGGTTAATCCTGAATGGCAACAAGACTATCCCGAGCCACCTAATTTCATCGAAAGCCGCCCTGCGACGGTAAAACTAACCCGTTCAATACCCAAAGAAAATAAACAGCTATTGAAAAAAAAGTTAGGTTTCAAAGGTTACAAAATCGGAGAATTTGGTCCTCGACAAACTCGCCGAGCCACAGCCGCAAACTGGTTACTGAATTATATGGAACAAAACGGCATTGCGTCAGTATAGCGGTTCTGATACCTATGAGGTACATAGGATTTTTACCCTGCCTTTCAAGGGTATGTTTTTTACAAAGACGTCAGGTGTGGGGTGTAGGGTGTAGGGTGTAGGGTGTGGGGGATAAGAAAATATACTTAATTTGTCGTTAAAATCATCATTTGTTCGTTGTTTTTCTTTTCCTCTTCCTCTGAGTCGTCCCATGTTTTACCCAAATGTAAAAAACCTACCCCTGTGAGTTTTACCCTGCTCCCTGCTCCGAAGTCCCTGCTCCCTGCTCCCTAAAACTTAGGAAGTTGTACCTCAACCAATTGAGAAATGCTATATAAAATACTTCATCCTTCAAAGGTACTCGATAAGTCAGTAGGAACAACTACACACTCCAACTCCGCCTTGTGACTCTCCTGCTGGTTCTCCAAATTAATTGCGATCGCTTCAATTCTAATTTGAGTCGTGCCTTGGGGTATAACTAATTGAGTCATTGCCTCCAGCTCCCCAGCCGCATTGGGGAGTAAATCTATAATAGAACGGGTTTCTTGGAGCAGAGAGCGAGTTTGCACATCTTTAACCCACAATTTAATACATAAACGAGATTGACTAGGGGGAAGTTTTATGGTCACCATTACCTTTTCTCCAGCAAGCAACTCCCTAGTAGTCGGTATTGATAAAGTCGGTGCTGCTAAGGTCCCATCCAACTCTAGGGATGAAAGATTATCCAGTTTAGCCTTCAACTCATCTTGCTTGGTTGCTTTAGCTTTTGTCTGTTGTAGGGCTATTTCTCGATCATCTACTACAATTTCCTGAGTCGTCCAATCGTGACTAGTAATACCAACTCTAGGGGGTGTCTTTGGCATTGCTAATTCTGAACTAACTAGGGACAAATCCTCAGATTCTGTGATTGACTCCAAGACCTTTTCTGGAAATTCCCTAACCTCTTCTTGGTTGCTAGCCGTTTCATTCCTCTGTTCATCTGCCACTGCTGAGTGATCTTCCCCAGCAGGATTACTCTCGGGGGATA
Source organism: Moorena sp. (assembly GCF_982860115.1). Lineage (NCBI taxonomy): Bacteria > Bacillati > Cyanobacteriota > Cyanophyceae > Coleofasciculales > Coleofasciculaceae > Moorena > Moorena sp. The sequence goes on along the minus strand of NZ_CEYLVT010000074.1, from coordinate 20,081 downwards.
ATTCTAACCTAAGCAATTCCATCAATTCATGATCTTCAGCTAAAGCACTCAACCGTGACCAAAAACGCTCTTCCATGTTTAAGGATCGGAAAGCTTCTTCTAAAGCGATTGACTCAGGATCTTGTACAGAATCTGGAGTATTCCACCGAGTAGTATTCAATAATTGGTTTACCTTGGAATTATTGAACTGGGTATCAACCGATTCTGAATCCTCTAACTGATCATCTCTCTGAGATTCATCAATCTCACTAATTTCAATAGTTTGGATTCCCTCAGATTCCGTCAGGGAATTACTCAGCACTTCATAAGCATCATTAGAATTAGATAAGACCTCAGACTTTATCTCTAAAATACTATCTTGAGTAGTATCTTCAGTACTATCTTCCGACTTTTCTACTGTGTCTTGAAGTACTGTGTCTTGAAGCACTGTGTCTTGAAGCACTGTGTCTTGAAGCACTTTGTCTTGAAGCTGTAACTCTGACCCAGTATCTTGCTCTCGATTATCTAGTTCTGGATTAGCTGTAGTGGAGGATTCTTGATCATCTAGGGAAACTGAATCAGATGCTTTAGACTGATCTTGGATCTCTTGGTGCTGTGCTCCAGGGTCAGCAACGGATTGCATTGTAGGCAAACTGGGCAATTCGAGGGATTTAACAGTTATATCACTAGGCTGATGGTGGTAAAGTTTTGGTGGTAAAGACCGTCCAGAGATAGGTTGCAAGAACAGAGATGGATGATTTTGGGGTAAGTCAACTAGATCCAGTACAGTCTGCTCTAAGGGGTCTTCATCTAAGAAGAGAAGTTCTTGATCAGGTTGATCAGGTTTGGCAGATTCAGCGATCCGATTAGCCAGTACTACCATGGTTTCCATTGGCATCCCCTGATTCCCTGGCACAATTACTTCTAATAAATCCTCTACATTAGCTGTAACAGTAAATTGTTGAGTGGCTAAAGGAGTTGACTGTGAATTATAAAGGGTGATTTTTCCTAAAATTAGACCACTTTGACAATCCGTCGGAATATCTAGACTATGGCTAAATCCTAAAAATAACTCCTCTTGAGATAGGGAGTACTCAACATCTAACAAACGTTTTCCTGTTTGAGGAAACCGCAATTGGTAGCGTAGAGTAGCAGGGAATAAGTTTTCTAAAACACTATCTAAAATACTAACTGTTATACTATCACCATTAGTAGTAATTTTATCATTATCTACTACCAATTCTCCTTTGATAGTCAACGACTCTCCTCGCTTTGCCAGGAAAATATCCTTATCTAGTCTTAGGGTTAAACCGTACTGATTAACCTGTGTATCTGAAACCCAATCTAAATCAGAGGTTTTTCTTAGCTGTTGGTTATCTTCAGAGTCCCGATCTTCCAACTCATCCAATACTGGCTGAAGCACCTGTTGTAGTAGTTGCTCCAAAGTTTCCAGAGATTCCTCCATGATGGAATTCTCAACGGTCGATTGGAGTGGTAAGTCTTCCGAGATAGTTGCTGTTAGTTGTTGGTTGGTTTCAGGATTAACAGGTGCCTCTGGGTAAAGCTTTTCTAGCTCTTCCAAAACCATCTCTTGGCTAGGACTAGATTCATCTTGGCTAACCCCAATTGTTGCTTGGGCTTGGTGAACAGGTAACTCTGGCGCAGCAATGGTTATGGGTTGTTCTTCTGGTGGTGTTATCTCACTCTGGTACTCCTGAGGGTTATAAAACTCTGAACTAGCATCTGAGCTAGTATCTGAGCTAGTATCTGATCTCGCATCTGTTGCTTTCAGGTCATTAGCAATAGTATTGGTGGAGGGAGAATCAACAGCTAGCTCAAGTGTAGTCAGGGAATTGTCTAGTTGAGGCGGCTGAGTATCAGTTTCGGTGACTTCTGCTGGGGTGACTTCTACGGGGGTGGACTCTGCTACTGGGGTGGATACAGAGGTTTCCGGGGGTGTCTCTACATCTTTGACCTTGGGTATGACTTGTAGCGCTAAGGATTTTCGCCATGACTCACCCATAAAATCGTCCATGATATCGTTACTGCAACGTAACTTCCACAGACCAGGGTTAATGGTGGTGAAAGGAATCACCACCATTAACCCTTCTGAGTTGGTGCGACGCCATCGTTTCTGGGACTTGCGTTTGGGTGGCACTTGCTCTGTGCTCTCATAGCTGACGCAAATTTCTACATCAGTATTGGGCAGGTTAGAACGAGCCACTATCCGATACCGACCGGATTCAATCTCGATCTCAGAAGACTTGATTGGCTTCCAGGAGCGCTCCCCCTCTTTCTGTAGTAGAAATTCCCAGTACTTCTTAGCCATTGTCAATATCTATGACCCAAAGACCTGCTAATGGACTTGATTGCTTTTCCAATTAGCTTACACTTTAAGTCGAGTATTTTGCTTATCCCCACGCTCGAGATTTGTCAACCACCGGATTCGACAAAGTGACTGACATCTACTCGGTTTAAGGGGATAAGAAAGCTGTACCACAAAATCAACCTTTAAGATGTGCCTGTTGATACTAAATTTTAGGGCTAATTTTAAGGATTATTCTAAGCCTGAGAGATCGCCTGTCTCAAGTAGCTTAGCTAATCGCTTCAACTTTGGGAGGCATTATCAGACGTTGACTGGTGATTATCACTCTTGAGGAATTCGTCTCGATCAGCACCAACCAGGATATCATTGGCTACGTTCCTAATTAACAGTTGAAATTAATCGCTTCTACCAGTGCCTTCTTCCCCACAATAAACACCGCTTTGCCTTTGCTCGGTTGCCAATGGTAGTCAATCGCGAAACCACCATTGGTCAAACTGTCTGACAATTCTTTTGTCGTAAAAATCTTAACCAACGGTATTAAACCCAAGAATTTTCCAATCGGCGCGACGATCTTAAACCACTTCATGGTATCTCCGAGACAAGCTGTACTGGTGACTAAAATTCCGCCTGGTTTGAGCATCTTGTGAATTTTGGCGATCGCTTTTTCTTTGTCTTCTAGTAAGTGCAAAATACTCAGTGCTAACACCACATCAACGGTTTCATCTGCTACAATTAATTCTTCGATAGTCAATTGTTCAAAGGTAACATTGTTGATGTTGTTTGCCTCAGCTTTACCTTGGGCTATTTCAATCATTTTGGATGAGATATCTATGGCGCGAATATGTTTAACGTAGGGTGCGTGAATGATAGCGGTCGATCCCGTCCCGCAGCCAAACTCCAGCACTTCCATCTCTGGCTTAAAGTATTCCTGTGTGACTTGTAGTTTTTTCTGGTAAGCTGCTTCATCAGCAATGGGTTGTTTGGCATAGCCTTCTGCGATTTTGTCATAAAATTTAGCTGAGTGTTTCATCATAATCCCTGATTATTTAGGTGACTCACCCGTTGATAAGATCTTGCGTATTCCGATAAGCTGTTGTTGGGGGACTTGCTTCACCACCACATCACGCACATGGGTAGCACGATCTTTAATTTGCTTTAAGCGTGATTCAATTGTGCGAATGCGTTTGAGTTCATCGAGCACCTGTTGCTCTAACTCGGCTTTTTTCATCAACAACATACCCTGAATTTCTTCGAGGGAGATATCATCTTTGATGAATCGTCGGATTTGATCCAACGATAACCCCAATTCTTTGAGGGCGAGAATGCGGTTGAGTGTGGGCAATTGGGTTGCGCTGTAGTAACGATGACCACTGGCAGGATCAACGAACATCGGTTGAAACAGACCAATCTGATCGTAGTAGCGCAGTAAACGCTTAGAAACCTGAGCGATCCTAGAAAATTCCCCAATGCTGTACATGATGTTTTCGTTTCGTTTTTTCTAGATATTCATCAACATAGAGGGTGACGTAGCGTAAAGATCAAGGAAGATGAAAAATTTTTAACAAATCTCGCGGAATTCCCCACTGGTCTGCACGCTGGAGATTGATAACCGGATAATGATGAAGCACACCCCTTGTGGGTGTGCTTCATCATTATCAATCTTTGGTTTTGGTAGACGACCGGTGTAGTCTTCAATGTTCACCAGAAATGTTCACCAGAGAAAGCCTAATTCATGAATTTGCGATCGCAAACTCTATCAATAGCATCTTTCCTTACCAGATTAGCGAGATTCTCTCCTCTTCAGCTATTGAACATTTGTCACCCTACCGAGACGAGTAAAGCGAATTTCAATCCTGCGCCTAGTTTGATCATCCTTTAAACTAATCGGAGCAATTTGTCCATTAGGTAAAATTAACTGGGCTGCAGAATAAGCCCGGAATTGCAGCCCCTTCAGCCGTCCTTCTTTAGCTTGAATCTCACGGAGTAATTGTACAACTGCCAACGCTCGCATCAGTCCTAAATCAGCATTAGATCCTGGTCTAAGTTGACTGATAGAGGAATTTTTATTAACCACATTCCCAATAGTTTGGTCGATATTGCTACCACCAAGATTAGGTTGACCATCGGTGTGACCAATTAGTTCTACTACATTGATTTCATAGTCCTTGGCATTGCTTTCAATAGCAGGGACAATTTGCTGCCGAATATAATCCTTCATCGCTGAGGGAATTTCCGCACTACCGGAATCAAATCGGTAATTCCCCTGATCTTTGATTACAATAATCGGAGGTGTATCTGGTGGTTTTGGTGCTGCAGCAATCTGTACCTGCAAAGACCTAATCTGCTGTTCTAGTGCCTTTTCGCGGACAGTTGAGCGCTTTGCCCTAGCTCTCCAAACCGCCACCCCACGCTCAAGTTGATCAACCCGAGCTGCCTTAGCTCGTAATTCCGCATTCTCCCTTGCTAATTGCACCACTTCATCTTCACTTCTGGTGAGATCATCAATGGTTGATTCCAAGGAAGTTTGTGCCAGCACAGACTTCAGGATAGAGAGCAACAAAAATAAGATCAGGATCATGAAGGCATTAGACATTAAGTCTGTAAAAGCTGGCCAGAGATTTATCTCTTCATTCCAATCATTATTTCGTGAACGACGCATTTTATCAATTCTCTGTCAATCTTATAATTACTATTAGTCATTTGCCAGGTTTATCGTTCACTGCTCAAACGCCTGACTAGCTCTCCTACAGTCATATCTTGAGTTATGCGAGTTGAACCATCGATTTGATTGGACTCATTCAGTTTTTGGCTAATCTTAGCAATTTCCTCATTGGTGTTATTGAGATGATTGACAACTTTTTCAAGATTGTGTCGCATAATTTCATAATTATGCTGGTCAGTATTAGCTTGCTGAGTAATACTTTGATTAAGGCGATCGCCTAAAGCCTGAATTCCCAGACTTACTCCTTCGGTATAGCTTTTCACATTTGACACTAACTTAGCCAATTCAGCGTGAACGTCACTCAAGCTATCGGTTCGAGAAGCAATCCGTTGCTCTAATTGATCAAGCCTAGCGATCGCTGACTGAAATCCCTGTGCTCCTTGCTGAAGTTGGGGGATAATCTTAGCTAGCGCTTGTTGACTGTGATGATGCTGTTTTACTACATCTATAGAAGATTGTCTGAGAGCACTGATTTCTTCTGCCAATTTTACCAACTTTACCCCATGACGTTGAAGTTCAGCCATTGCTACTCCCATCCCTTGCACTGATTGAGATAACATACTGGCTGACTCAGAGAAACTGCTTTGAGTTCTAGTTAAATCTACTGTAGCCTTAGATAATTTTTGAGGAAACTGGCTATGCTCAAAGGTTTGAGCAACTTGGGTAAATTGAGCAGCAGCTAGCTGAAATTCCTCAGCACTTCTGGCGATAGTACTAGCAGCTTGGAAGAATCTATTGTAAGAATTTTCTGCTAGTTTAAGCACTTGAATATTAGCATCAGCAATTTCTTGAACTTTTTCTTTTAGTGAGGATTCCACTGCTTCTCGAACAGTGTGACCAAATCTCGCCAAAAAGCTTTCAAATATATTGGACATCCCCTGAACCAATATATCCATGCGTTTTTCCCCTGCTAAAGTGGGCTGATAAATATTATCCAAGTAGTCTTCTAAGTAACTAATCAGATTATTTTTCGCTAGCCCTGTATTGAAGGCGACGTTAATTACCGTTAAGACAGCACTAAAAAAGATAGCGGTTAAGCTAGTGGTAAAAGCAATCCCCATCCCTTCTAGGGGTTGCTGTAATTGGTTAACTAAAGTATTGATATCGGTAGCATCAGATTGACTGATTGTTTGACTGAGTGCTAACAAATTGATGGTGATGCCGATAAAGGTACCTAGTAAGCCAAAGGATAGCAGTAAGCTAGGCATAATCCGACCAATGTAATCAATTTGGTCACAAGATATGCCAACAACTTTTTCGTGGCTGTAGGCTTGGTCAATTAATGCGCCTGTATTGACCTGCTCTAAATGTCGGCTAGCATCTGAGAACCGTCTTTCTAGCTCCTCTACAATTCTGGGTTTTTTCCCACGAGGCTGTCCATGGATTAGTCTTCTTACTCGCTTCCCTAGGGATAAAAGATGGGTATGGAGAGCAAAACGTAGTAAAATTACGAATACTGATGGGATTACCACCAGTACTACAGTCAGGGCAATTAAGTAATCCGGTATTGGTAGCATAGCGGCAGCTGGGGAACTCTACAGGTGAAATGGTAGCGCAGCATCCTCAGGATGCTAACCCCTTTCTTTATAACCTAAGGATACCCAGACTTATCTCAAAGCATTGATGTGTAACTACGAAATAATACGAAGCTATTAAGTGTTAACACTGAACACTCAAGGGTGCATCTCCTAACAGTTGTTTGAACCAGCAGTGGTGCGTTACGGGCACCAACCTAACCAAGGGCTAGAGGCCAAATATCAAGGCTCCCCTAACACACCCTACGCAACTCAACACTGAACATTCAACGCAAACGTTCTATCTGCTCTTTTAACTGCTCAGTTTTATCCAATAAATCAGCTTGGGTGATAGTTTCTTGTTCCCCAGAGGCCAGCCATTTCAAATTCACGGTGTTGCTCTGAGCTTCAGCATCTCCGATCACTAAACAAGCCACCGCACCACTGCGGTCAGCTCGCTTAAACTGTTTACCAAAAGCACTTCCACTCAAGTCCAGTTCTACAGCCAACCCAGCTTTGCGCAGTTGCTGAGCAAGTTTCAATCCTTGAGCTTCAGCTACTTCTCCTCTGGAGACTAGATAAAAATCTAGCGCTAGGGTTGGTGAGGTTTGCAGTTGTTGCAGCAAAATCACCAAACGCTCTAAACCAATCGCCCAACCAACAGCTGGAGTTTTATTTCCCCCCAATTCATCGACTAATCCGTCATAGCGACCACCACCACAAACTGTTGCTTGAGCGCCTAAGTCATCAGAGATAATTTCAAAGGCAGTGTGGGTGTAGTAATCCAACCCCCGCACCAAGCGAGGATTGAGCTGGTAACTAATCCCTAAATCCTTTAACAACTGCTTTACCTGATCAAAATGACTTTGGGACTCTGAACTTAGGTAGTCTAAAATACTGGGAGCATCCTGAGCAATCTCTTGAGTACGTTTGTCTTTACTATCTAAAATCCTGAGGGGATTGCGAGTTAAACGGTCTTGAGAATCTTCGTCCAACTCATCTTTGTAAGGAGTGAGGTAATCTACCAGAGCCTGTCGGTACTGTTGACGGTCTTCGGTACTACCGACAGAATTAAGGTCAAGTGTCAGGTTAACTAGACCCAAGGTATTGAGGATATCTTTTGCGATCGCAATTACTTCTGCATCTGCCCTCGGATCACTAGAACCAATCACCTCTACCCCCAATTGATGAAACTGTCGCTGTCGTCCAGCTTGGGGATTTTCATAGCGAAACATCGGACCGGTATACCAGAGGCGTTGTACTCCACCAGAAGCATAGAGGCTATTTTGAATATAAGCTCGCACTACTCCTGCTGTCCCTTCTGGACGTAGTGTCACCGAACGAGGAGGGGTTGCCCGGTCGTTGAAGGTATACATTTCCTTCCCTACCACATCGGTAGCTTCCCCAATTCCCCGTTCAAACAGTTCAGTGCGCTCAAAAATGGGAGGACGAATTTCTCGATAAGCCGCTCTATTGAGAATCTGTTGTGCGATCGCTTCTACTTGCTGCCAATATCCAACTTCGTCTGGCAGGATATCCCGTGTTCCTCGTAAAGCCTGGATTAAACCCATTAACGTTTTGCTTCCCCATCATGTGAGCTGCTTTCCACCATCGGAAGTGTCTTCTTCCCAGGCACCATAGCGATTTTGATAATAGGACAAAATTTGCTTGACCCGTTCTCTTTCTACTTTATCAGTAGTCTCGCCATACTCAATCCACAATCCACCAACTTGGCTCTGATTGTAATCAAACTGCTGGGATGTTTGGGGTAGTAAATCAGCGTCTACCCCTGTCACTTGGCGTAAATGGGCAGCTACCTCTCGATAAACTGCCAAGGGTAAACCAGGACAACTAATTTGATAACGCAATAGTATTGACTCCTATATAATCTAAAACCATTGGGATGCTCCCAATGGCTGGTATAATGTACATTTGTTAGGTCTCACGGTAATAGCTTACGGCTGACGGCTGATAGCTCATAGCTGTTGGCGTAGCCTGGGCGTAGCCCATATGCTTACCTAAAACCTAACACCTAACACCTAACAGTTAACACTGTACCCTGAGGTTACCTCAAGAAGCTGATCCTGAGTTTTCTCCAACTCGTCTAGACACTTCAACACCGTTTTCTTCCAGAATCACCACTGGATCTAAGCCTCTATACATTTCAATTCGCTTTACTAGCACTTGTCCGCCTAATATAAACTGTCCAACTTGAACGCTACGACTAGGCTCATTAGGGACATCTAGGATAGCGTAATAGACACCCCTACCATTATCAACTACCCCTGTGACACTGACATTATTGGCCAGTTCTGGTTCTGGTAGGATTGGCAGTTGCAGATCAAATTCAGGAGGGATAGGGGGGATACCATCCTCGGCAACAGAGCTATTGTCTGGTTTTGAAGCAGGTTTAGCAATGCTAGTCTCTGTAGGCCGAGTGTTCTGGGGCCTTGGCAAAACATTTCCCCTTGATGAGCCAGGAGACTTTCTAGCGATTGATGAGCTTGAAGGGCTGGAGGGTCTGCTAGCTCTTGAGGGGCTGGAGGGTCTGCTAGCTCTTGAGGGGCTGGAGGGTCTGCTAGCTCTTGAGG
>NZ_CEYLVT010000074.1:0-10849 GCF_982860115.1 Moorena sp. | reverse complement strand
GGCTGGAGGGTCTGCTAGCTCTGGAAGGGCTGGTTGGTGTTACCGCTACACTACCTCCTGTCCCAGGACGCGATCGCAAACCCGGTCTTGGTGGTGCAGGAGTCAGAGGCTGTACCCTTGTAGGGGAACTACTTGGTCTACCAGCATTGGGCAAAATCTCCACCTCTGGTTGCACTGAAATTGCCGCAAACGGGTCAAGACGCCCCTTATCTATCCGATTTCTTACTTCATTGCTTGGCAAGGTTGTGATCAACGGTGGTATTGGTATTACCTTTTCCTGCTCGGGTGTTTCCGGGAATTTAGGAGCAAATTCAGCTACAGGAGGAGAAGGTTTTGTGCTATCCGGGGAAGCCACCGGAGTAGGTTTAGGGGTAGTCTGATCCCCCTGATCAGCCTTTCTACCCGGTTGACAGCCTCCTATAAGCAGAGCCAGCACACTCACCCATACGATGCATGATACTTTACCCATGACCACCTACAAAATAACGCTTTATCCGAGCATACCCTTGAAGTTATCGATCTGTGGCACCAACTTCTTTGAATATAGGATTTTTTTGGCAAACTTCCAAAACTGGAGACTCTCAGCAAAAAGCTGTGGGCCGGTAAGCCGTCAGCCCTCAGCGGTCAGTGGTCAGCTTATTTTATCCAAAAGCACGCCAACTAGAGTTGCACAGGCTTTAGCCTTGGCCTTGGCCTTTGGCCACGCTACGCGAATGGCCAAGCTACGCGAATGGCCACGCTGTGCGAACGATGCTGAAACATAACCCATAAGCTAATAGCTAATAGCTGATAGCTGTTCCCGTAGCGTGCGCGTAGCGCTAATCGCTGTTCGCTGAACACTTACATTGACAGGCTATGGGCAATAACACCCAATCCAAGAAGCCCAAACCGCGTTTCAGCTATGACTTAGCTCTCAAGTCCAGTTACTTTGCCAGCTGTCTATGATTTTATATAATTTTATCTTGTTATGCTTCACTAATAATAGTGTGAAAATTAATCTTAATCTTGTGTCGGTTTCATTAACTTTTGCAACGCTTCCAAGCCTTTTTTAACACGACGGGATACCGTTACTACACTGATGTCTAAGCGTTGTGCTACCTCTTTTTGGGTCAAGTCATGTAAAAAAACAAATTCCAGCACTTCACGAGTGCGCTTTTCCAAATGAGCTAGGGCTTGTTGAATGCGGATTTGGTCTTCCTGTGCCAGCTGAAAACTGCGATAGCGAGGATCTGGGACTAATTCACCCAAGCTGGTGTTTCTGTCCTCTGAATCTCCTACTGGTGTATCTAAGCTCAGAGGTTCCCGATTTTGATGAGCTAGGGTAATTTCTTGCCATTCTTCTAGGGAAATGTTTAATGCTGCTGCTATTTCTTCTTCTGTCGGTTGCCGATTTAACGTTACTCGTAAATTTCGAGTAATTGCCACAGACTTTTGCCGTAGTGCTAGCCAGCGTCGAGGAATGCGAATTGAATAACCCCGATCTCGTAAATAGTGCTGAATTTCACCACGAATGTAGGGGATAGCGAAGGAACTAAATGCTATGCCCTTGGTGGAATCAAATCGTTCTATGGCACCAATTAAGCCAATACAGCCAACCTGAAGTAAATCTTCGTAGCTTTCATGACACTGCTTGACCCAATGATGAGCTTCTATCCTGACTAGTCCTAGATTGAGAGCCACTAGCTGATTGCGAAGTTCAGGGTCAGCAGATTGCTGGTACTTTTGTAATAAAGTTAAGCTTTGATACTTAAGGTTATGATTAAGGTTAGTCGCCATAACAAAGTTTAAGGTGGTAGATTAAAAGTAGATCACAAGTAGATATCAAGCGGCTATCAGACCCCTAACTCATCCCAATTCTCCTAGATGGCTGCCACAAATTTTTTCTCCCTTTTGCGCTTTGGGTCAGGTTTAATTGGTAATGGTTGTCGGATTCCCGATTGATGATTTCCCGGATCCAATCCCCGGACAATATTATCTTGCATCCCTTTTAGACAAAGGGGCTCAGTTTTATTGGCGTCGGTTTATGCTGCAGTTTTGTTTGATAACATAGGTGACGAGCGTTAATCGAGTTTATAAATCTCCAAAAGCACCGCTGTGGTCATAGTTTTATTGCTTTAATTGTAGATTTACCATTAAGTTTCTTAAAACAGTAATTTCACCTGAATCCCGAATTAGAAACGATGAAAGTTTATTAATAATACATACAGGATATCGAAAACGCCACATTTCGATCAAAAAAGGGGCATATGCCCCTTAGCAATTAACGTTTTTAATTTCCCATTCTGGGAGTCAGTGGCTTCTAAGACTCAAATCAACGTCAGCTATGCTTGTTTTGGTTGAATGCGACCGTAAAATATCCCCTGAACTTTCACTTCTTCTGGTTCATCAGCACCTAAGTCAGTATCTGAGGGTTGTTCACTTATGAATGTACCAGCAATTTCGCCACTCTCGCTATCTACTTGAGCTATGCGCAGCTCAATGGTGCCTTCGCCCACATCTGCGCTCTTAACATTGGCAAACTCTTGGCTATCCGCTTGAGATGGCAGAGCAACCGAATTATCATAACCACTAGCCAGACCTCGACCTTTGGGATCTAGGAAAACAGCACCCCGATAAGAGGGGACGTAGAAATCGCCAACAAAATCGGTGGAAGCATTGATACTTTCCAAACCAGGCTCAGTTGTGGCAATCAATTTTTTAATGGTGAACAGGAATGGGACTTGCTCACCTCCAGGCAACTGAATAGTGATGGGTTGGAAATCTATACCATCCTTTTCCAAAAACTTCAGACTACCATCTTCTTGAAAAAGTAAGTCTCCTCGCACTTGAACCAAGCTAGAGGTATAACGGGTCAATAATTTGCCGGGAAGATATTCTGCCTCTTTGCGCTTAGTTCCTTCTTCCTTGACAAAGAAGGTGGTTGGCTGTACGCACATATCGACAATCTCATAGGACTGGTCGGGGTCTACAGGAATAGCACCCCGAGTCATTTCTGACAGCTGTGGACAGTTATTCGCTAAACCAGTATTTTTAATCTGGTCATAGGTGAGTCCTTCGATACTTTCCAAGCTGGCTACATCTGGAGAACAGGACGCTGTAAAAACCCCCAGACATAACGCCAGGAAGGCACAAATCAAAGCACGATACTTCATAGTCAATCTCAATCGTCAATAATCAGATCTAAAAATGTATGTTAGGTTGGTTCTGGAATTGGGTTGCTGGTGCAATAGGAGTTAAACAGCTGCTGCCCTCTAGGCATTGACCAGTATTATCCGCAATTCACACCACACCCATGTTATAAGTCGGGCTACACACAAACTATCGGGAAGCTTGTTATTTGGTTGAACTACTGCCATTTGGGCATAGGGCATGCAAAAATGGCACCGATTCCGTGAGCCTCAGCTGTTCTTTAGAGCATTGTACACGGGAAGAGCCGCCTTTACTGCGACAGTTATTTGATGGAATGGATCGAGATAAAGATTTGGATTCAGAACAATTACACCGTAAATTACTAGAGATTACCGCTGATATTCGTTCTTTGGCCAACAATTACCAAGGCGATAACATCGCCCTGTTGGCTATACTCAGGGCTTTAGAGGAAGTCCATGGCGATATTCGAGACGAGTTATTTCAAGCCTCATTGCCGGATACTCGCCAGAAACTATATGATTTTCTAAAGGATATTGAAGAAAAGGGTGGTTGGCCTTACATTGAACGCATGAATCTAATCTCTATACTTAATAAGCTGCCTGAGTCAGCCCGATCTAAGCAGGGTATCACTGACGACCACTAGGAAACTGTTGCCCTTGTCCGGGGATGATTGATACAGATGCACGAACATAGGAAAGACCCCGGAACAAGACGAAGACATTACTATATCTCGCTGACATTTAGGAAAAACCTTCGTTGCTCAGCAACTCATCGGTGAAGTGTCAGTGGAGCAAGCTCAATGGTGGGATCCAATACACCCACTGGACAAAATCCCGAAAGAGATTACTAACTTAAGTAACTACTATCAGTACTACTAGATGACGACAAAATGGCCACACAAGCCAGATCAGGCTTTGGCGGGTAAGCAAGACACTAACTCTTTCCAATGCTAGGATTTTGCCGTCAGAGTATTAAAATTTAAGTAACTATATACTACTATGGCAATTGCCGCAGATTCAATTAAATTTGGGACAGACGGCTGGCGAGGTATCATTGCCGCCGATTTTACCTTCGAGCGCTTGGCAATAGTTGCCCCTATTGCAGCTCAAGTTCTGGCAGATGCTTATGGGGAAACCACGGGTAGCCAAACGATTATAGTGGGTCATGACCGACGCTTCATGGCAGAAGACTTCGCCAAAAAAACCGCAGAGGTGGTTCAAGCTGCTGGTTTTGATGTCTTACTCTCTAACAGTTATGCTCCTACACCAGCCTTCAGTTGGGCAGCCAAGTCCCAAAATGCTTTGGGAGCTTTGGTAATTACTGCTAGTCATAATCCTGGCAATTACCTAGGCTTAAAAGTCAAAGGAGCGTTTGGTGGATCAGTTCCTCTAGAAATAACTAAACAGATTGAAGCTAAACTTTCTCAAGCACCAGCTACACCTAAGAAAGAGGGTAGTATAAAGACCTTTGACCCATGGTCAAGTTACTGTGATGCCTTAAGACAAAAGGTTGATATTGCCCTGATTCAACAGCTGATTAGTCAGGGTAAACTGACTGTCTTTGCCCATGTGATGAATGGTGCAGCAGCAGGAGGCTTGAACAAGATTCTTGGGGTACCCATTATCGAAATTAAGGCCGAACGGGATCCCTTATTTGGTGGCAAATCCCCAGAACCTTTACCCGGTTATCTGTCTGAGCTATTTGAAGCGCTCCAGAGTCACCACCGCGAACCGGGTGGTGAATTAGCGGTTGGGTTGGCATTTGATGGGGATAGCGATCGCATTGCAGCTGCTGATGCTCAGGGCAATTTCCTTAGCCCCCAAATCCTGATTCCCATCCTGATTGAACATCTAGCATCACGGCGTAACTTTAGTGGTGAAGTGGTCAAAACCCTTAGTGGCTCTGACCTAATTCCTAGAGTGGCAGCACTGTATAATTTGCCAGTTTATGAGACTGCCATCGGTTACAAGTATATTGCTGACCGGATGTTATCCACTCCTGCCTTGCTAGGGGGTGAGGAATCTGGAGGCATTGGCTATGGCAACCATATTCCTGAACGAGATGCTTTATTATCAGCACTCTATATATTAGAAGCGATCGCTAAATCTGGAAAAGACTTAAGTGAACTCTACAAGAGTCTGCAAGAGCAAACTGGCTATGCTTCTGCCTATGACCGGATCGATTTACATCTATCGGGGATGGAAGTGCGATCGCGTATACAAGAACAATTACAAACTCAGCCTCTCCAAGAAATTAATGGTCAGGCAGTGGTGGATTGCCAAACCACAGATGGTTACAAATTCCGTTTAGCTAACGACAGCTGGTTGCTGATTCGTTTTAGTGGCACTGAACCATTATTGCGACTCTACTGTGAAGCGGCTACCCTTGAACAGGTAACTCAAACCTTAAACTGGGCTAAAGATTGGGCCAGTAAGTTTTAGACTTTAAATTTGGGATTAATGTTGGATTTTGGATTGGCTAGTTTTGGTTGGGTTATTGAAAATCTGGGCTTTGGTGAGTAAGATGACAATCGGGTATTAAACGCTGGTTGAGCTGTATCGAACTGACTCTGATTGCTAGTTAACCTTTCATCAAACAATCTGAAATTGTTGCTTTGAGTAATCCAAAATCCCAACATCAAACCCCAAATTTGCTGCCAAAATTGCTGGTTGTAGCTACAGGCAATCCTGGTAAGCTGCGGGAGATGCAGACATACCTAGATTCTTTGGACTGGGAATTGCAGTTAAAGCCACCAGAGCTAGAGATTGAAGAAACTGGGGATACATTTGCTGCCAATGCTTGTCTGAAGGCATCAGTAGTAGCCCAGGCAACTGGGAAATGGGCAATTGCTGATGATTCTGGTTTGCAAGTTGATGCCCTAGATGGTGCTCCAGGGATTTATTCTGGACGCTATGGCAAAACCGACCAAGAGCGAATTGAGCGGCTACTGGGGGAGCTAGGTTTGGAAGTGAATCGGCAAGCCCAGTTTGTTTGTGTAGTGGCGATTGCTCGTCCAGATGGTGCGATCGCTCTCCAAGCGGAAGGGATTTGTCGGGGGGAAATTTTGCCAGCTCCTCGGGGAACTGGTGGCTTTGGCTACGACCCAATTTTTTTTGTTCCAGACCAGGGGTTGACCTTTGCTGAGATGGAGCCTCAGATGAAGCGATCTTGCTCTCATCGTGGCAAGGCTTTTGAAGTACTACTGCCTCAGTTGAAACATTTAGGTTAACTAGGGTGGCTAAAACCGTCAACTCCCTATAAAAATCAACTGAGGCACGCTCACTCGGTAAACCGTGCCTCAGCTACCTTGGTATATAGGGTATTTAGACGGCTTCTAGATTTTTTTCCCCAGTACGAATTCTGACCACCTGATCGACGGGGCTAATGAAAATTTTACCGTCGCCAATTTCACCGGTGCGAGCTGCAGCGATCACTTTGTCTACGACCATATCGACTTGATCGTCTTCTACGACGATTTCTACTTTGAGTTTTTGTAGGAATTCAACCGTGTACTCTGAACCGCGATAACGTTCAGTCTGACCTTTCTGGCGTCCAAAGCCTCGAACCTCAGAAACTGTCATTCCGACAATGCCAGCGTTGACTAGAGCGATTTTGACTTCGTCCAGCTTAAATGGCCGGATGATGGCTTCTACTTTTTTCAATCTCCTAACTCCTCAGTTGTTCTGCTATTCATTTGTTATATGTTGACATCCTCACCGTCCTAGAAGAAAGGCGATTCCTAAACCTCACGATTTAGGTTTCTGCTTCAATGCAACAGCCTCCACCCTAAGCGGGGTTTTATGGTCTTACGTTCGCTCCACAGACTATCCCCGCAAGTCCTGCGGTTCTCACGTGTCGAGTTTCAAGAAAATTCTTGATGTAATGCGTGATTAGAGGGTTGGCCTTCCATTGCCCTGTCATCTTTTCCCGGTCTACCGATTTTGCTGCGCCGCCAGGTTACTGGACTTCGCTCGTATAGGCTGTCTGAATCCATCGTCTCGGGTGGGTCATTGACCATATTGATGGTAACATAAAGCCGTCCTATAAGGACGGGGTTTTTTTTTGATAAGCATGAGACTTTATCTCACTGTGGATGTGAAAATTTTTATAAATGCTGATAGGGTAACTCTCAAGTGTTGATCTCGATTGATCAACCGCGAAGACGACTCGCTTTTCTATACTTATCGATATATTAGCTGCATTAGCTGCACAGGTATTTGGTGACTGCCCACCAACTCATGCTCCCCTGCTTTTATGCCGCACGCATCCTTCCCGTATTTGCAGTTCATTTCCTTAACTACCTTGAGCCTGTGGCAAAATTGAGGTAAGCCCATCTATTCACCATTCCCAGCATGACCGCAACCACACCCACCCTGGCAACCAAATACGAACCGAAAACCACCGAAGCCAAGTGGCAACAATACTGGGAAGAAAACCAAGTCTTCAAAGCTGACCCCAATCACCAGGGTGAACCCTACTGCGTTGTTATCCCCCCACCTAACGTAACTGGGAAGTTGCACATGGGTCACGCCTTCGAGAGTACCCTGATCGACACCCTCGTCCGTTACCACCGGATGAGAGGACGCAATACCCTGTGGCTACCGGGAACTGACCACGCTAGTATTGGTGTACAAACCATTCTCGATAGACAGCTAGAAGCTGAAGGCAAAACCCGCTATGACTTGGGACGGGAAAAGTTTCTTGAACGGGCTTGGGCGTGGAAGGAAGAATCAGGTGGCACCATCGTTAAGCAGCTGAGGCGTTTGGGGGTCTCGGTGGATTGGTCGCGGGAACGCTTCACGATGGATGAAGGCTTATCGAAAGCAGTAATTGAAGCCTTTGTCCAACTCTATGACCAGGGACTGATTTATCGGGGCGAATATATGGTCAACTGGTGTCCAGCCTCGGAGTCCGCTGTATCAGATTTGGAAGTGGAAAATAAGGAAGTAGATGGGCATTTGTGGCATTTTCGATATCCAATTACTGATAGCAATGGTTTTGTGGAAGTAGCTACCACTAGACCAGAAACTATGTTGGGGGATACGGCAGTTGCAGTTAATCCTAATGATGAACGCTACCAGGATTTAATTGGTAAAACTGTAACCTTGCCAATTATGGGACGAGAAATTCCGATTATTGCTGATGAGTTGGTTGACCCAGGGTTTGGCACCGGTTGTGTCAAGGTAACTCCTGCCCATGACCCTAATGACTTTCAAATGGGACAGCGTCATAGTCTGCCATTCATTAACATCATGAATAAGAATGGCACGTTAAATGAAAAAGCTGGGGCTTTCCAAGGACAAGACCGGTTTGAAGCCCGGAAAAATGTGGTGAAGCAGCTGGAAGCAGAAGAGCTATTGGTTAAGGTAGAGGACTACAAACATACGGTACCCTATAGCGATCGCGGAAAGGTTCCTGTTGAACCCCTAATCTCAACGCAATGGTTTGTCAAAATTCGCCCCCTAGCTGACCGAGCCCTAGAGTCTCTTGACCAGCACCATTCTCCAGTATTTATCCCGGAACGTTGGACGAAGGTCTACCGAGATTGGCTGGTGAAATTAAAAGACTGGTGCATCTCCCGCCAACTCTGGTGGGGACACCAAATTCCGGCTTGGTATGTGGTGAGTGAAACCAATGGCACAATAACTAGCGAGACTCCGTTTATTGTGGCTCACCATGAAGCAGAGGCTAAAAAGAAAGCAGTAGCAAAATTTGGAGAAAATGTCAAGCTAGAGAAAGACCCAGATGTGCTGGATACCTGGTTTTCCTCAGGATTATGGCCCTTCTCTACTATGGGATGGCCTGATCAGACCAAGGATTTGAAGACTTACTATCCGACTAGCACCCTGGTAACAGGTTTTGACATCATTTTCTTCTGGGTTGCCCGCATGACCATGATGGCAGGACATTTTACGGGTAAAATGCCGTTTAAGAGTGTTTACATCCACGGGCTAGTGCGGGATGAGAACAATAAGAAAATGTCTAAATCGGCTAATAATGGTATTGACCCGTTAATCCTGATTGACAAGTATGGTACGGATGCCGTGCGCTATACCTTGGTTCGGGAAGTGGCAGGTGCCGGTCAAGATATGCGATTAGAATATAACCGCAAGACGGATGAGTCAGCTTCTGTAGAAGCATCCCGCAATTTTGCCAATAAACTGTGGAATGCAGCCCGGTTTGTCATGCTAAACCTTGAGGGTAAGACTCCTGAAGAATTGGGTCAACCAAAAGTAGAGGCATTGGAATTATGCGATCGCTGGATTCTCTCCCGTTTTCATCAAGTGGTGCGTCAAAGTAGGGATTATCTAGATGCTTATGGCTTGGGAGAAGCGGCTAAGGGACTTTATGAGTTCATCTGGGGTGATTTTTGTGATTGGTACATTGAACTGGTCAAATCCAGGCTGCGTCAGGATGCCAATTCTGCGTCGCGGGTTGTGGCACAGCAAACTCTCGCTTACGTTTTAGAGGGTATCCTAAAGCTACTCCATCCCTTCATGCCCCATATCACTGAAGAAATCTGGCACACCTTGACCCAGAAATCTGGGGAGGTGTTGGCACTACAACCCTATCCTATAGAGTACCTAGATATAGAAAAGGGGCAGGTTAAAATAGACCATGACCTTTCGCCAATAGGCAATAGCCAATCTTCTATATCCCCAACTTCTCTAATTGACTCAGAACTAGAGCAAAGGTTTGAGCTGCTGATCGGTACAATCCGTACTATCCGCAACCTCCGGGCTGAGGCAGAGATTAAACCAGGGGTGACCGCACCTGTTATTCTGCAAAGCAGCAACAGTGACGAATGTCAAATATTGGAGGCGGGTCAAGCCTATATCAAAGACATAGGTAAGGTCAATCAATTAACCATTACTCCAGCCTTGGAGAAAGAGGTAAAGAATACCATGGCGGGTGTAGTCGGCACAGTCCAGGTGCTCATTCCCCTAACTGGTGTAGTGGATGTGGATGCTCTACGGGCTAAGTTAGAAAAGAATTTACGTAAAGTGGAGGCGGAAGTCAAATCCTTGTCTGGGCGTCTGGGTAATAAGAACTTTGTGAGTAAAGCTCCAGAAGCAGTGGTTAAGGGTGCTCAAGAGGCATTAGCTGAGGCTAAAAAGCAAGAGTCTATTTTACGCGATCGCTTAAATAGACTTTAAACAGATTTCAATCAAACCGGTAATGCTACACCTAGCTCAAGTTCAAGACAATGATGATTTTGGCGGGCTCCAATTGCAACTACTTGCCCGCCAAAACTCTGATCAATTCTGGGAAGTTATTGAGCCAAGACCTGTGGCGTTTACTAATTCCCAAGCTTTTAAAGAAGGTTGCTTAGTCTTAATCGATCTGGCTGAAACTCAACAGGTGATCTCTATTCAATCTGCCACCGATTGGGTTTTAGATCTAGTCAAGAAGTATTTAACAGCTGAGGTTAAGTCTACCTTTTTAGAGGAAGAAATGAAACGGGCTGAACAATGGCGGCAAGAGCTAACCTTGAAAAGCCAAGGGTTAGATATCCGCGATTTAGAAGTAGAAGCACGTCGCGAAAAAATTGAAGCTTTAGCAGAAAACTTGAAATTGGAGAAGCAACAGCTGGAGCAAAAGGTAGCCCAATTGCAGGCTAAAATTGATGAAACTGGTAATTAGTAAAGGGAATCGGGAATCGGGAATCGGGAATCGGGAATCGGGAATCGGGAATCGG
>NZ_CEYLVT010000073.1:0-30792 GCF_982860115.1 Moorena sp. | reverse complement strand
AGTTTAGCCGAAGCCTTATCCTACAAGGATTACAGCGAGTTTACAAATCAGCTCTCAAACTTGATGAGACTTTTTCCATGACCGAATTTGCCATTGTACTATGGCTGATTTTAGTTTTTTTTGGGTCAGTCTTTTTCTTTGTAAGTTTTATCTAGCGGCAATCACATTATAACTTTTTAAGTAACTTATCATATTCAGTGTGAGAGCCAATCCAAAACCAAACTATTGTATCTGTCGTTTTTATAACTCCTACAGCACGCCAACCGATTCCCACCCTAACAGAGTATATTGGCTCTTGAGTCTGAAGTTTCTTAAACTCTAAACTTGGATGGTTGGGATTCTGTTTCCAAAGTTTATAATTTTTTCGTGCAGTCTGCTTTACTTTTTCTGGTAATTTACCAAAACAGTTTACAAAGTCATTGGTTAATTATGACTTCATAATTCATCAAAACCCATAACTTTCGTTTCCCCTATCTTAGATTCATTTAATGCTTTACGGGCTAATTCGTCTAGGAAAGAGGTTTGAGATTGTGTAATGGTGTTTTGCCATTTAAGTTCATTCTCAATATCTTCGATTAACTGATGAGCAAGTTCGTTTTGTATCTCTTCTGGTAAATTTTGTGCTTTCTGAAAAGCCTCTGTTAATAGATAAGTCATTAATTTCAGTATTTATATTGAAAAACGTCTCTAAATAAATGTTAGCAAAAGTCAAGCGAAAACATGCCTTACAGCGGCAATAGGGGCGGGGGCGCGGGTCACAGTAGAGTGGGCATCTTGCCCGCTCGAAAAGGGTAGTAGGGTGGGCAAATTCATAGCCATTGACCATTTAATCAGGAATTCTTTGACACTCCCCACGGCTAGTAGCCGGAAAACTACCACCAGCGATGCAGCGCGGTCTTGGGGAGGCAGCGCTGCATCGCTGTTCCCTGTTCCCTATTCCCTACTCCCAACATTTGTTACAAAAGTTTTCAAAAAATGTTATAATAAAAGTTTTTTGTGTTAGTATAAAAATACCGTGAACGCTAAAGCGATGCAGCGCGGTCTTGGGGGTTTCCCCCATGAGCGACTGCATCAAGAAACGTTCCACGGTAAGAGCCAGCCGCTGATTTTTCCCGGGTCTCCGGCTGGCTCTAGAGCCCCAGTTAAGGAGATACCTAATATTTTATGTCGTACTCTCAACGCCTATATCCATGGGCGCTCATTCGCCTATTGCCGAACATGCAGCGGGTGGTTGTTCGTCGTTTCCGGAACCGTTCTGACGCGGAGGGTCACTTGCAGGCCCTTAAACGGCTGATGCCTGATCAAAAATTTATTATTATCTTCGATTTAGGAGACCCTATAGACGGCGAGTCTATAGACAGCGAGTCAACTTACGATGAATCTTAAGAAGCAGGAAGTTTAGGAAGTCTGAAAAGCCCAGCTCTTCACTAATCAAATTTTAGTTTGATTCCAGAAATAGTCCTGGATGTAACTCAGTAATTAGTATTGATTCGATCAATTGTATTGTATGGCAAAACCTGTAGATAGCGATGCAGCGCGGTCTTGGGGGTTTCCCCCATGAGCGACTGCATCAAGACATTGGTAGCAAACGCTTAATCAGTCTCGCTCCTAATGCTTGGGTGCAATGGGTAACCGGTAATCCCCAAGTGCGGGCATCTCAGTTACTGGATGCTGAATTTCAATGGATTAGTCGCGAAAGCGATGTGATTGTAAAAGCTTCTAGTCCTCAACATCAAGAATTTCTGATTCTCAATGAATTACAACTACGCTATGACCAGAACATGCCTCAGAGAATGCGCAATTATGTGGCTTTAGCTGAGGAGAAATACAACCTATCCGCTTATCCGGTATTAATTAATATCTTGCCGCCCCCATCCACAGTCACAATCGTTGACTGTTACGACAAGGAATTCATGGGATTAAAAGCCCGTCAAGATTATCGGGTAATTAATCTCTGGGAAGTAGATGCTGAATTAGTATTAGGACAACCATTACCTCCCCTATTCCCATTTGTCCCGATCTTAAAAGGAGGTGGTAGCGAATCAAAATTGCGCTCAGCGGTGCAGGCGCTACGAGCGGATCAAACCTTAAATCAACTAGAACCGTTGTTAGCTTTTTTTGCTAGTTTTGTGTTAGAAATACCCTTAATTCAACAAATCATGAGGTGGGATATGACAGTATTACGAGAATCACCCTGGTATCAAGAGATTTTACAAGAGGGTGTGGCTCAAGGCATCCAACAAGAACGTCGAGGCAGTTTAGAGCGCATTCTTAAACTGCGATTTTCCGAGATTCCTGTCGAGATATCCGTCAGAATTGAAGCCTTAACTCTTGAACAATTAGAAGAGTTGATGGCAACAGCATTAACGGTTAACTCCCTAGATGAGTTTAGTGAACATTTGCCCAATTAATTAAATAAGGCCACACCCTACCTCGACCGTGGGGTGGGTTTTCCTCTTGATTTTAAAACTCCGATGAGTGACAGAACAGAGATAGTTGTGATTCAGAACGAAAGTCTCGGAATATAGCCAGCCTCTTTAATCAGCTTTTGTCCTTCATCTGTTAATAGCAACTTGCGATAGGCTTCCCCGGCTCGATCATACCCTTGATCATCTTGTTTGATTATTACAAAGAGCTGACGGGTTATCGGATATTCATTGGTTTCAAATGCTTCACTATTGAGTTGATTGCGTCCTTGCTCAGGACAATTTTTTGTTGGGAGAAGTGGGGGTTGATAGGGAGGAATAAAAGAACCAGTTTTGGAAGAAAACAAAGATAGAGGTTTGACAGTACACTGAGGAACAATCTCAGGAGCAGAAGCGTAGTAAATAGCACCTTTTGTTTCAGCTACCTTTCCCATGGCTTCAGTAGTGGTGGAGATAAAACTAACGTTTTGACTAAAATCATCTTCTCCCAAAATAGTCTCGCGAAAGAACCCAGTAGTTCCACTTTCCTTAGGGCGAGAGTAAGGGCTAATCTTTAGGTTGGGACCACCGACTTGACTCCAGTTTGTAATTTTACCTGTATAAATACCCTGGAGTTGCCCAATTGTTAAACCATTAATAGGTAGGTCAGGATGAACAGCAATAGCAATGGCATCACTAGCGACTGAAACCTGCTTAAGTTTAAATCCTTTGATTTTAGCGTCTTGGAACTCACTGTTGTTGATTGGTCGTGAAGACAGGGCGAAATAAATTTGACCCTTTAGCAACATTTTGATTCCAGTTCCTGAACCCGGTGGTAGAGTGGGATGGTGGTAATAAATCAAGTTAACGTTATGAAAAACTTGTTCTATCCTGGGATTTACCTTGTCGTGAATCGGCACCCAAGATGTGCTACCACTGTAAACCCATCTTCCTGAAGGAATCTGATCAACATAAGCAAAACACCGAATATACTGGTTGACATTTTGTTTATGATTTGAGGGTTGGTCAGGACAAGGATTGGGTAGTGTCGTTACTGGTTCCTTCGGTTTTAACCATAACCCAATCCCAATAGAAATTGCTACTATACCTAGTAAGCTTCCTACTAACTTAATCGGTAAATTTTTAGGTGAGATAGAAGGTGGCTCAGATTGTCCCTCAGATCGTTCTTCAGATGGTGGTTTATAAAGCTTTTGCCAAGTTAGTGGCTGCTCTAATGCGGATTCCCTAATACAAATAGTTGGCAACCACATAGCACCTGGATACTCTAAATTAAAATGTTCCAGGTATTTTCGTGCTGTATTAACTGAAGCAAAAAGAGATTTTTTACTGGTAAACTCCTGGAAAAAATACTGCAAGAAATCGATCGCTACTGGATCGGGTACAGGTTCTTGCATGACAATTGTACGAGGAAGATTTAACTTCCCTAGTTGGTTAGCTAAGCCTAGACCATCACAGGAATTAAAAATAGCTAACTGTAATCCTTTATCTATGGATACTTTTAGGGAATTTTTGAAATCCTCAATACTTAAACTCTCTTGGTCATTCAGCTCAATCCAACCAATTTGCCCATCTTTATCTGAGCCACTGTGACCGGTAAAAATAAAGATATGGTAGCCTTGTTTGTCCCAAAGGGCATGACATAACTCCCTGATACTAGGCTGCATCAGACAGATTACCTCTGCCCCTTTTTCTTCTAACTTCTGGATTACATTAAGATCAGCATTAGTGTTGATATTGTCACTCCTACCCACAACCAGCAAAATTCTGACTTTGGAGCAGGGTTGAGCAGGGATGATTTTATCTTCAGGGCGACCTCTGACCCTTAAGGCAATTTCCACCTGTGAGAAGTGATCTTCAAATAACTGCCACTCTTGCCAAGGAAAGTAGCCCAATTTAATGTCTTTACAATCCAATAGTACCCTGGTTTTTTCCCCGGAAAGCTTAAATTGACTCCCGATAGAAATTAAGTTATCCCGGATTTGCAGCCACTCACTATCGCCAGCATTGAGCCATTCATTCAAAAATAATTTCACATCCTGAGTGGTGTTAGTGGGAGAAGAAACTCTCACACCTTTAGGTTTGATGCGAAAACCAGTTTGGTCAGCATTAATCGGTGAGCGTACTTGTTCCACTTCTCGATAATCTGACCGCCATTTGGTGAATGATTTATCAAATAGGGGAGTTTGTTCGCGTAGCGTGGCCATTCGCGTAGCGTGGCCTAAAGGCCAAGGCCAGGGGAAAAGAATACCCCACTCCTGCGACGGATGGGGATGAATTTTCCCCTCAACTAAATACTTACGGTAACACCCCAGTCTTTCCTAGTGCTTCTAAATACTCTGACAAAGTCAAACCAGTTTTAGCTGCCATTTTTTTTAACCCGTCCCAGGCTGCTTCCGTAGTTTTAACGGTGTGTGCCTTTTTGGCTTGTCCATGTATTAGAGGTCGTCCAGTTTTTTTGGCAATAACACTTGTTATCTGTATTTATAGAAGCTACAATTAATATAGCACGGACAAAATATCGAAACTGATGCAGCTTGGATATGTCTACAAACTGAAACCCAACAAACAGCAAGAAGTCACAATGAATAAGTGGCTGGATATGCTACTAGCACAGTACAACTATCTATTGAGAGACAGGAATGATTCTTACGATCAGGCAAAGTCTCCAAGGTTAGGAAATTATTGTGATTTGAGAAGTAAGGGAGAGGCGTGTCCGCTGACTTGTTCTGTAAGTAAGTCACACTCTGTTGGGTATCCTTGGAAGAAAAGCAAAAAAAACCCTTCGGCAAAGCCGACGCTATGCGAACGTAGGACTGCTTATGAGGCTCAGAGTTCAAATCTTCCAATCCTCAAAAAAGAACGACCTTGGTACAAAACTATAAACTCAACTGTTTTACAACAGACTTTAAGGCAGTTGGATGTAGCTTTTTCAAAGTTCTTCAAAAAGGAAACAGGGCACCCTAAACCTAAAAGGCGTTCGCGATTTAGAAGTTTTAAGTATACTCCAGGACAAGTAAAGCTAGATGGTAACCGAATTTATTTACCAGGTATAGGATGGATGCGATTCCATGATTCCCGCCCTATACCAAGTGGGTTTACCTTGAAGTCCGTAACCGTTCGCCGGAAGGCACGGGGTTGGTTTGTTAGCCTCCAGATTGAAGACAAATCGGTACCAGCTTTACCTGTAAAAAACAAGAATGAAATTAGCCCGGATCGTGTTAAGGGATGTGATCTAGGAATTAAAAAGCTCCTTAGTATTTCTAATGGAGAGATAATTCAGAATCCAGCTAACGACAAAGTATTTAAGCGACAAGCCAGACGCTTAAAGTTGAGACAGCGATCTGCGAGTAGAAAAAAGAAAGGTTCAAGGAATCGTAAAAAATCTTTTTCTAAAGTAGCGTCATTACACGATCGGATTGCTAACAGCCGTTCTGCATACCACTGGAAGACAGCTAAAGTTCTAACCGATGGAACTGATGCCCTGATATTTGAGGACTTAAATATTAGGGGCATGAAGTCTCGTTGTAAACCTAAAAAGAATGAAAGTGGTGGGTACAATCCCAATGGACAATCAGCCAAAAGGGCTCTAAATCGTGCAATATCTGATGCCGCTTGGGGAGAACTGATCAAAAAGATCGAGGTCGTGGCTGCAAAGTCAGGCATTCCAGTAATCAAAGTAAATCCCAGGCATACATCTCAGCGGTGTCCAAAGTGTGATCACGTTAGCGCAGAAAATCGAAAAAAAGAAAAGTTTGTTTGCACCAATTGTGGACATCACAATGATGCTGATGTAAATGGCGCAGTAAATATCAAGATGCGGGGTCTGAAAGAACTGGGTATTGACCCCACCCAGCTACCTCTGGTTCGGGGGGAAGTTACGCCCATGGAGTTAACAGCCACTTAGTTGGTTGTGCCTGGGAATCCCCATCCTATACCGGTTGGGGAGGTTCAATTAAGTTTTCTGGGAGGGGAGGTAGACAGCCATCAAAGGTGTCAAATTCCCTAGGAATTGACGTGACTGTGGTATGGAATCCACCTTCGGCACTTCCCATTAGTTGGATCTTAATTATACTCATTGTTTTGCTGTTGAACTTGGCTTGAGATCAACTAGCCTAAACCAGCATAAACTAGCCTAAGTTATCCTAAATTCTAAATTTTTCTGTGATACTTATATCTCCCAAATTTAATCTGAGACTGAATCGTTCCTCTGGTTGGCAACTGAAATCAATGTGGATCTTGTCGTTAGTTTTTCCAGCTTGAGCTTTCATAATAGAATTTCCCGATTCATCGAGTAAATTAACCTGCAAATCTGGTGGTAAATACATTGAATCACCAGCAGGATATAGCCTCATAAAAATATCGATATCTTCAGTATCAGGAGGTTGGAAATTTACTTCCAGCAGCAGGACTACCCCTTGACCAGCTAAGTCGATTAGCTTGGCTCGCATGGTTGATCTGTCATTACCCCTTAAAGCCTCTATCGTCGCTTCTTGCTTGGAGCGCCGCTTGATACCTAATTCAGATCCTCTTTGAGATCCTCTTTCAGATCCTCTGAAGGGAGTAGTCGTTTCTAAACTAGACCTACACCTATACTGAGGTAAAAGTGATGCTGGTGCTTGCCAATCTGTTTGAAATATTTCTTCAAACCATTGGCTTATCCTCACCGATTTCTTAATCCAATCAATCTTGTCAATTAGTGTATCGAGAGATTCAAGCTGTTCTAGGGGTAAAGGGTCTAGGGATTTAGCGATCGCATCATACGGAGCAAATCCCAATAACTCTACCTGGTCTAATTGCTCATTGAACTGCACTGCCACATAGCCAATCCGGTCTTCGGTCACTTCTAGTGGCACATGCAAGGTTGACTGACCTGGTAGCACTGGACGACATTCCAATTTACCAATGTTGGGCAAAACCAGATCAGCTACATCAAACAAAGCTCTCAAACCCGGATTCCAACAATCACTTTGAGCAAGATTACTGGGAATATTGAGCCATTTTAAATAGTTGTTAACAGCATAAACTGCTAAGGTATTTAAATAGACGTGTTTTCCCTTGCGAGGGGTGGTTTGTTCAGCAGCAAACTGTGCTGCATAACTATGAGCATATGGGCTAAGAGAAACCTTAATGTTAGTTGATTCTGTAATAGTCATGGTTGATGTCCAAACGTTTTACCAATATCTTGCAGCTTCGGCAGGCATTTTTTCTTCCAGTGAGAGTAGAGAGTTTGTTGGTTAGCCTTAAATTCTCTAGCAATGTCAGCAATTCGCTGGGGTGGTTCTTGTACTAGCAACCGGATTGCTAATAGCTGACAATGACATTCGGGATAGTTGCGGGGATGACAATTGATTAGTTTCTCATCTGGATCGTTTTTAATTTCTGCGAGAATCCCTTGACTTAGACGCTGGCGTTCAGCTGTCTGGATGGCTTCAATGTAATCATCCAGTTTACTCAAGCAAGGTTTAGGGTCTGGCAATCGGTCTTCTAGAGTCCTTGAATCCTCCTCACTGTTACCGATCGGTTGATTAGTGCTAATCTTTGGATAGTTACTATCTGAGATATATAAATCTCGGATGCGCCAGCGTAAATATCCGTTGATCCAGGTTACTAAGCTTTTTTCAACGGAGGTTGAACTTGGCTCAAACTGGTACAGATTGCGGATGACCCATTCCCAGGTTCGATTTAACGCCTCTAGATAGTCTACGTGGGAAGATTTGTAAATGCCAGGTAGATTTTGAACAACGATCAGGAAACGATTCAAGGCTTTCTGCCGCTCAGGACTTGGGTCCCGGTAGCGGGATACTTCTTCAATTAGGTTTCTTAGGGTTTCATCCACAGGAGTCTTTTTACCCAGCTGCCCTGCCTTTGGCTGCCATAGTTGAGCAACACCAATGCAGCGATCACAAACCAGGATACGAGAGTCTACATGGGTGAATTTTAACTGACTTTTAACTAAGCAATTAAACTCCCAGTAGCTGCTATGACTGCTTATCGGCTGGATGCACCCTGATACATTAACCACCATTGTTAATCCTCTCGATTGCTGACCCGCAGTTGTTGTAGCAAGCCTAGATAACTCAGAGGCTGGCTTTGGCTCATTGACCAGTGGGGAGGTTGGTAATGGTGGTTCACTATCATGACTAGTACTGTTTTGAAGTCTCTATGTACTTATCAGACCTAGCTGATCATTTTATGAATCGGATTTTTGGAACCTGAGCCGGTTGACTGAAAAAATTATCCTGTGTGTTACTACTATGTAAACAGCCCAAGAAACCTTATATAGCGCTACGGGCAAGTAAGAAGTCAGAAGTCAGAAGTCAGAAGTCAGAAGTCAGAAGTCAGAAGTCAGAAGTCAGCTAGACTCACGTTTCGGAGTTTAGGAGCGATGCAGCGCCGACCTGCGGGGGTTTCCCCCACTCGCGCAATAATCAAGACAATGTCCGCTATTTGAATGCGTAGTGCTATATAATAAGGCTTTTCAAGGTTAGACTAAGTTTGTGATAATAGTGTGAATTTTATAGTGTCAAGTTTATAGTAATAGTTAATAGTCTAGCTTCAAGGATTATTTTTTTTATTAAACTTACCTATTTTTCATGAAGTTAATCATAAATTACGGAAATACCAAACATTAACAATGGGTTTTGCAAAGGTAAATACCTAAGACCTTGTTTTAATAAATAATTCAGACTATAAAGTTTTGATTTTCACTATCTTATCCTCCAATTAGATATATAGTTATGAGTAAAAGTTAGCAATAGCTTTTGATTACTTGTAGCCTAATAGATATTTTTTCGGTCAAAAAATAGTCTTTTTTTACTATACCTATATATTTTGGGTAAAGATTTTTTTAAGTCTTTAAAATTATTGATTGCTAAGCTTGAAAAATCTTTGAATTTACTCCTGTCTTCCCGAGTCCTTATTTCCTACTCCGAAGCTCCGAAACTCCCCTGCTCCGTTCGTTGCTCCGTTGCTCCCCTGCTCTGGTCACCAGGGATTTGATATAACGCCCTTTGGTAAATAAATGAGCTGAGTTCACCGTGATTTCACTAACCATAGCGCCAGGTAAACCCTGATCTGATTCACTAATTTTACCCTTGCCATTAAGAAACTTTCTGTATAAAGTGCTATACTTTAATCTATGAAAACTGTTTTGGTGGTAGAAGATAGCGTAACAGAAAGACATTACCTAACTCGCTGTTTGCAACAAGCGGGTTTGGGGGTTACTTGCGTTGCTAGTGTAGAGGAAGCTCGGGAAAAATTATCTCACCATAGGCCAGATTTAGTAGTTTTAGATGTAATTTTGCCTGGTCAAAGTGGTTTTGAGTTTTGTCGAGCCCTGAAAGTTAATCCTCACACTAGCGAGATTCCTGTAGTGATTTGTTCCACCAAAGGTACTGAGGTGGACAAAATTTGGGGAAAGATGCTGGGGGCTGATGCCTACTTAGCTAAACCAGTGAATCCAGAAGAATTGCTGTGTACCCTAGAGGAGCTAATTCAATAGTTAGCGTTTGTTGACTGTTAACCGTTAACCATTAACCGTTAACCATTAACCGTTAACCTAGGACAATTCTTGATTACCCCCACCTCCGGACTCTTGCTTCACTTCCGGACTCTCGCCTTTTTCAACTGGATCGGTCTGGCTGGGCGACGTTGTATGATACTTGCGCACCGTTGCCACTACCTTTTGATTGTCGATTGGTTTGCTAAGGAAATCAGTGGCCCCAACGATTCTGGCTCTTACTCGGTCTACAATACCATCTTTAGCCGTCAGAATAATCACTGGTGTATTGGCAAACATTGACACCCGACGGATCTGGGCGCACATTTCGTAGCCATTAACAATCGGCATCACCAAATCCAAGAATATTAAATCTGGCTTATGTTTGAGTAGCAACGGTAGAGCTTTGATAGAGTCTTGGATTCCTAAAAATCGATAACCTGCTGATTGAATCACTTCCTTCATAATTTTACAGGTTTGGGGGTGATCATCAATACAGGCTATTAATGCCTGATCAGACTTCTTCTGGGATTTTGGGGTTTGGGATTTTGGGGTTTGGGATTTTGGGGTTTGAGCTTTTTGGTTACTAGTGCCTGCCTTACCGGGGATATCTTCAAAGTTGGGAGCGATCAAGTCAGGCACTTCTACTAGCTCAATCAGTTGTTTATTAATATAAGGCTTTAGCGATCGCGTCAGCAGTAACACATCTCGTTTAACCAGGGCTGCTATATCTCGCAGGGTGCGCTTACCGTTGATTAGGCTTACCAGATTTTTGTAGGTCGCCACTGAGGTTTGCTGTTCCAAAGCCGACTTTTGCAACAGCACTGGTGCTAAGTCAGGAGAAACATCTTCCAAATCCATTTCTGACCACTGCTGCCAGACCTGTTGAGCTTGGTTAATAGTTGGTTCTACCTCTAACATCCACGTTTGTGGCAAAATCCCCTGCATAGAGGGACGTACTCCTAACTGGGCATTGAGCAAGAAATTGTCAGGCTTCTTGACCTTAGTTTCAATGGTGTGTGACGACACAGAACCATTACTGAGTTCAATTACGGTTTGCTCCGCAGAAACTAAGGTTAGGCTCTGGAGGATATCAAACAATATTTCTGCTACAGTGCCTTGAATTACAAGCACAGTCTGTTGGGGGTTGATCATTCGCTTCCGTGCTAACAGCACGATCAAGTGGTAGTCCCAGCACGACCCTGGCTCTATCTTTTTGAGGGCAATCCGATTAGGATTAATCTCAGGACAATGGTAGATTATCTGCCGACGCCAACGCCTAGTGGGATGAACACTGCCAGATGCCCATACCAAACGGCCATAGCTCAAGTAGAGGCTCCATTGCTGAGCAGTTGACACCTTCAGATCAAGTCGGCCAGTAAATTTTTCCTGACCGTAGCGTACTAGCTTAGCACTCAAGCTATTAGAGGTAGATTCAACCTTGGTTTTCATCGGCCCATAAATTCAGGCAATAGTAAAAACATGAGCAGTCACTCTAACCAAAATTAAAAATTCTTACAAATCAAGCTATTAAATACCTTGGAATTGTATTTATCATAAATTTTTGATCATTTGGATAGTAACTTGGTTTGACATACTCACCGTCCGTCTTGGAGCGGTGATTCTTGACACTTCATCGACTTACGCTACCGAGGTAGTCTTACTATTTCTCTGTGTCCGTTTAAGGTCGTGCCGATGCCCCGTGCCGACCATTTCTATATTTTTCGAGGCGTTTACGTCTCTATCTTGCTCCGTGCCACAACTTAGACAAAGTACCGAGCGTATAGATAAGTCTAGTTTTCCCCACCGGAATCCACAATCTGAACAAACTTGGCTAGTAGGTTCCCAACGGCTAATAACTCGGAAGTCATGACCAAGCTGATCAGCCTTAGACTCACATAGCGTTCTAAATTCTCTCCATCCTTGCTGACTGATTGCCCTCGCAAGTTTGCGATTCTTGATCATCCCTGATACATTCAAGTCTTCCAGAACGATAACTTGGTTTTTGTTAACAATTTTGGTTGAGAGCTTATGCAAAAAATCTTTACGCTTGTCAGCAATCTGGTTGTGTAGTTTAGCTATCTTGACGCGGGTCTTGTCTCTACGA
This sequence comes from Moorena sp., assembly GCF_982860115.1. Lineage (NCBI taxonomy): Bacteria > Bacillati > Cyanobacteriota > Cyanophyceae > Coleofasciculales > Coleofasciculaceae > Moorena > Moorena sp. The sequence continues at coordinate 18,761 of NZ_CEYLVT010000073.1, read as the reverse complement.
TTAGAGTTTTTCACCTGACGAGCCAATTTTTTCTGATTTTTTTGAATCTTTCGGTGTAATCTCTTGTAATTTGGACTTTTTACTTTTTCCCCGTTGCTTAATGTCGCAAATGTTTTCACCCCTAAGTCAATACCAATGCTGTGGTTATTCGCATAAGATTGAACAGGTTCAACATCCACAACGAAACTAAGGAAATATCGGTTAGCACAGTCTTTTATTATCGTTACAGAGCTGGGCTTCGATGGGAGTTTTCTTGACCAGATAGGTGTAACAATTCCGACTTTGGCAAGGTAAACCCGATCGTTCTTAATGGAAAACCCTCTTTGAGTTAATCTTGCTGATTGCTGATTCCTCCTTTTTTTGAATTTCGGGTATTTTACCTGTTTCCCTTTTCGATTGCCTTTACGAGAGTCAAAAAAATTCTTAAAGGCAATACCCAAGTCCATGACCGATTGCTGCAAAGGAACGACTGAAACCTCAGACAACCATGCTCGCGCCTCAGTCTTCTTAGCTTGTGTAATGACAAGCTTTTGTAATTCTGAATTCTTGGGGATTTTTTCAGCCTGCTTGCAGATGAAGAGTGCATCATTCCAGACGACGCGAACGCAACCGAACAACTGAGCTAGACTCTGTTGTTGTTGGATTGTTGGGTAGAACCTATATCGGTATCTGGCTTTCATCATAATTAGTGAGTTAATAGGCTAGTATACTAGCATCTAAAACTAAAATTATGCCATTTCGCAAAAATAATCAATACAGAATAAAATCTAGTGGTCGTCCATTGGACGAACACCCCATTTGCTTTAAAGGCTGGGAAGGACAAAAAGAGAAATTAAAAAACATCCCAGACTGGCAAAATCAGTTAAGGGTGTTTATACAATCTTATATATAGAAGAGCGCGTTTTACGGCGGGCCTTCAGACCCACGAAGTTAATGGTGATGAGCAAAGAGCAGATTTCCAAGACAAGCCAAATTTTAAAATTAGCTAGACAGGGAAACCCAAACGTCATCGCTGCCATGCTGAATCATAAACTTCAGCACGAAGGTATTATAGCTAAAGTTAAACTTCACGATAGCTGTTTATTGGTTTTACTCGAAGCCGACCCCGCTCCTAAACCAGGAGCGGTGGTAAGATTTATCTACCACACCATCAGCAAGCTAAAACCAAACTCAATTGATACCGTCAAAATTTTGGGGCGTAGCCTAACCGAGAAACAACCAGCATGGCGTAAACAAATTAAACTAGAAAGCATTCCGGTGGTGCTCGACTTATCTACTTGGCTAGAGTCAGGCTCAACGGTGAGAACTAATCAAGTCTATTATCCTGTCTCCTGGCCAAAAAATGAACATTATTTCCAGGGGCAACAAGCTCAATTACCTCTGCCTACCTCCGTTAAGGTCAGTGTTGATGCCCAACTTCCCCCCCAGGAGAAATTTTTGCGCTTCCAAGTAGGGTCTGGCAATGGGGCGTTGTTACAGGTAAACTACATCCAAGCAATTCTGAATGTGTCGGTTGCTGAAATTTTGTCAATTCCCCATACTGCCGATAGTGTGATTGGGATTTACAACTGGCGTGGTGAAATGCTGTGGTTGTTAGATCTAAACTCTCTGCTAGGATTTCCTGGTGTTTGGCAACCCAAGGACATGCCGAGGACAAAAATCATGGTAATCGTACTTCAAGTCAACAGCAAACTGCTGGGACTGCTGGTTTCACAAGTGGACGAAATAGAACAGCACCATTGGCAAAACTTACAACCCCCTGATCGATTATTGCCCCTCAGATTTGGACAATTTGTCAAAGCCTATCTTCCCGAAGCCAGTAGTATTATCTTAGATGCCCAAGGAATTGTTCAAGCAGCACTTGATATAAAGTATGAAGTATAAGTACAATTTACGACTCTAGACAGATGTCAGAAGCACAATGGGATGATAAGGATTCAGAACTGCTATTAGAAAATCACAATCTCCTCAAGGAGAATACTCCGCAATTTTTTAACTCTGCTCGCCCCAACCTAGAGGGATTTAACGCTAGCCTAGACAGGCTAAAAACTGATCTAGAGCAACGCCGAAGGGTAGATAAATTAGACCTGAAAAAAAATTTGGAGCAATTTGAATCCTTTGGTCAGGAGGTTGAGCAGTTTACGGTAGGGGTGAATCTGGAAATTCAGCAATTGAAGCTTAGCTACGAAGAGGCACTCCAACAACAGTTCCAAGCCCAGCATGAAAAATTGTTAGAGCTGAGCAGATTAATGACTGAAGCTGGGGACTGGGAAACCTTACTAAACAATACAGTCAATGGGGTTCAACATCTAAGCCTTGCCGAGCGGGTGTTAATTTATCGCTTCAATTCTGCTCGCACCGGAATAGTTTTGGCAGAAGCAGTAGAACGGGGTTGGACTCCTGCGGTCGGGGAAACTCTAGATGCTACTGCTTTTGGGGCTGACTTGTCCACAGAGTATTTCCAGCAGTCAAGGGTAATTATCGATCAGGTCAGCAATGATTCGGTCACCCCCTACCAACTCCAGCTGCTGGATAAATTTCAAGTTAAATCCAGTCTCAGCTTATGCTTGCCCGTATCCGGGAAAGCTTGGGGTTTGTTGGTCCTGCAGCAATGCCAGGCACAGACAAACCAAGACAAGTCGGTCCCATCCTGGACTCCACAACAGATTAATTCCTTTCAGACTATTGCCACAGAACTATCCCTTCACCTAACTACCCACGAGTTACGCACTCAGTTGCAACAGCAGCAGGCGCGGGAAGCAACTGTGGCGAAAGTCATTAACAAAGTCCGCCGTTCTCTGGATATCAAGACTATTTTCCAGACCACCACTCAAGAAGTGCGACAGCTGCTCAAAACTGACCGAGCCGTTATCTATCGCTTTAATCGAGATTGGAGTGGTGAATTTGTAGCAGAGTCTGTGGCTGGAGGCTGGATTTCTCTGCTTCAGAGCCAGACTAATAACTCCACCCTAAGGGCTGATATCAGCGAATGCAGCATCCAACAATTGGCTACTCAATCAATTAACCAGGTCGATACTTATCTTCAAGAAACCCAGGGGGGTTCCTATAGTAGGGGGGAAACCTACCGGGTGGTGGAGGATATCTACAATCAGGAGTTCACTCCTTGTTATCTGGAAGTGCTAGAAAGTTATCAAGCAAGAGCTTATGTGATTGTAGCTATTTACCAGAATGAAAAACTCTGGGGATTATTGGGTAGCTATCAAAACTCTGATCTCAGGCAATGGCAGGAGTCAGAGGTTAGCTGGATGCTGGATATTGCAGCTGAGTTAGGAGTAGCATTGCAACACGCTGAGCTACTGGAGGCACAACAGTTAAAGTCTGAGGAAATACGTCAAGCAGCAGAACGGGAACGAGTACTGACTAAGGTCACGGATAAAATTCAACAATCCCAAGACTTGCGCACTATTTTTAATGTTACTACCAACGAAGTTCGTACACTCTTAGGGGTTGACCGTGTTACGATATATCGCTTCAATTCTGATTGGAGTGGCTCCTTTGTGGCTGAGTCTGTGGCTAGTGGCTGGACATCCCTAATCCAGGAACAGACTAATAATCCCCTGATCAACAAAAATATTAGTGAATGTATCGTGAAAACGGTGGCTGGAAATACCCCTGAGCAGTTTAGCCAGGAAGCTCCAACCATCCGAGATACCTATCTACAAAGCATCCAAGGCAATCTCTCTAGGCAAGAGAAACCCTTCTGGGTGGTTAGTGATATCTACGAAGGGGATTTTTCAAGTTGTTATATCGAGCAGCTAGAGCGATATCAGGCCAGAGCCTATACTATTGTGCCGATTTTCCAAGGGGATAACCTGTGGGGTTTACTGGCTGCTTATCAAAATTCTGAGCCTAGGGATTGGCAAACGGAAGAGATTAATTGGATGCTTCAGATTGCCGCTCAGATGAGTATACCCTTGCAGCGAGGTGAGTATTTGGAACAATTGCGGACGCAATCCCAACAACTAGCAGCATTAGCATCACGGGAAAAGGAGGCTAGGGAATTATTCCAACAGCGTGCTATTGATTTGCTCACAGCTGTTCGACCTGCTCTAGACGGTGACTTGACCGTTAGAGCTCCGATTACCAATGATGAACTTGGGACTATTGCAGATGCTTACAACAACACCATTCAAAGTTTACGGGAAATTGTGATCGAGGTACTCTCAGCGTCTGTCAAAGTCGCTGAAACGGCTACAGAGAGTGAAGCAGCAATTACTAAACTTTCTGAAGAAGCCCAGCATCAGTGTCAGGAGTTGACCCAAGCGATGGATCACATCCAGAGCATGGTTAACTCTACCCAAGCGGTAACCGCTAGCGCCCAATCCATCGACCGAGCTGTGCAAGAGGCAAACCAAAAAGTAGCATCGGGGGAGACAGCTATGAACCGCACGGTGGAGGGAATTCTAGGAATTCGGGATAGTGTGGAGGAAGCCAGCCATCAAATTAGACAGTTAAGTCAATACTCCCAAAATGTTGACCGGGTATTGAATTTGATTAGTGATTTTGCTACCCAGACCCAGCTACTTTCCCTTAATGCTGCTATCGAAGCCACCCGAGCTGGGGAGTATGGTAAAGGTTTTGCGGTAGTAGCTGATGAGGTGCGCTCCTTAGCTCGACAGTCGGCCAAGGCAACTACGGAAATTTCTAATTTAGTTGCTGAAATCCGCACTCAGACTAGAGAGGTGATTAAAGTGACCGAAGTCGCGATCGCTCAGGTTAATACTGGCACAGAATTGGTAGAAGAAAGCAAGGGCAATCTAAATGCGATCGCATCAGCTACTGCTGAGATTAGCCAGTTAGTTGCAGGGATTACCCAGGCAACCCTAGCCCAACTGGAACAATCACAATCGGTCACCCAAACCATGAAAGAAGTTGCCGCCATATCCACCAATACTTCTGAAGACTCTACCCAGCTTTGGGAGTCCTTCAAGGAATCCCTCACCACCATCGAAAAGCTACAGGCAGCTGTTGAGCAGTTTACCGTCAAGTAGTTATAGCGCTATGGTTGGGTAGTTTGGAACCTGGGGGCGAGTAGTATGGGGAGTTTGGTAGGTTGGAGTTTGAAAAGGCTGATCAGCTACTGGCGTGGTTTTCGCCACCAGCAACTATAAGGTAAATTCAAGTTTTTTACCCCGACTCCCGATTCCCGACTCCCTACTCCCGATTCCCGACTCCCTACTCCCTACTCCCTAAAAAAATGTCAACTATTGATCCAGAAACCTATCAATACTTTCTTGGGGAAGCCCAGGACTTGCTGCAAGTTATTGAACAACATTTGCTGGCTTTGACACCGAACAAGCCAAAAAACCAACTTTATGACTTAATGAGAGCCACTCATACCCTGAAAGGGGCAGCTGCTAATGTCCGGCAAGAGACCATAAAAAGTGTAGCACATTATCTCGAAGATGTCTTCCGGGCAATGTTAGCCCCTGAGGCAACCATTGATACAGAACTAGAAACACTACTGTTTGAGGGATATCAGTGCCTCAGGATGGCACTGACTGCTGAAATCACAGGGGAGTTTAGCAAGAATACTGAGATTATCAACCGAGCTGCAGGGGTGTTTGCTAAACTGCAAGCTAAATTAGGGGATTGTTTTGACTATCAAGCCTCTCTACCCACATCAGCAGAACTTGGGTTTGATATTGTCCAATCTATCTTTGAAGTAGGAGTCAAACAACGAATCGATCACCTAGCTTCGTTGTTACAGGTTGACAGGTTGGATGTTGTTCGCGTTCGCGCAGCGGAGGCCGAAGGCCACGCTACGCGAACGGCTTTGCCGAAAGCGTGGCCAAAAGGCCAAGGTTCTGAAGGGTTACAGGTTGGTAGGTTGACAGAGATTGCTGAGACCTTGCGAGAACAAGCTGAAATATTTGTAGGCTTGGGGGAATCCTTGAACTTACCAGGGTTTAAAGCCATTGCCGAAAACACCCTCACAGCCCTTGACGCTAACCCTGAACAGGTGATGGCAATTGCCAAGATTGCCTTAAGGAATTTCCAGGAAGCTCATAGTGCTGTCTTAGCAGGCGATCGCACTCGTGGAGGAAACCCCAGCCTCGCCCTTCAAGAATTAGCTGGGTCAGAAGAAGAGTTGAATGTTAAAGGTTGGAACGTTGAAGGTTCACAATCGTTGAAGGTTGAAGGTTGGAACGTTGAAGGTTGTCTGGAAAACCTTGAACCTTCAACCCAAACTAACCTTCAACCTTCAACTGAAACTAACCTTCAACCTGCTAACCCTAAACCTTCACCACCTATCGATGAATTACTTGAGGAAACCTTTGGTAATATTCCTCTTGCGCAACACCAAGCTAATCAAGTGTTTCTTGAAGAAGAATCTCTTGAGCCAGATACTATATTTCTGGATGAATCTTCAGAAACCGTAGCAACAGACAATCTTAACCAAGCTCAGACTGACCCTAAGCAAGAGTCGGAGTTAGCGGTTAACCCTGAATCAGGAAAAGAATTAAAGGAAATATCAATATCTTCTGCCGATCGGGAGTCTGCAGAAGCTGATGTGCCTTCATTAGCAGAGGGCTCGATCAAGACATCAGCCACAGTGCGTGTTGATTTAGACAGTCTTAAACACCTATCTCACCTAGTTGGGGAACTACTGATTAACCAAAACCAGTTAGGATGGCAGGATGAAAACTGTCAAGAGGTAGTTGAAAAACTCTCCAATTGGCTCAAGCAACATCGCCAGACCCTTACTCAACTGCGCACTCAGCTCAAGAAGCATTCCTGTAATCAGCAAATTTCTAAGCTGTGGGATTCGGCATGGGAAGAAACCCTGCAATTGACTCAAGCTACAGAAGACTTGAGCCTATTAGCTACTACCGCTGCTGCTAGTGTGGAACGAGAACAGCGTCTATCAACTCAGCTGAGGGATACTCTTCAATCTGTTCGGACTATACCTCTGGAACATCTGCTTAAGTCCTTTCCTTCCATGGTGCAGCAGTTGTCTAATGTCCATCACAAGTCAGCGGAATTAACCCTCAGTGTTACTAATGTCCTAGTTGATAAAACCATTGCTGATCATCTCTATGATGCTTTACTGCATCTAGTCCGCAATGGTTTCGACCATGGTATTGAATCTTCGGAGGTTCGCCAAGAAAGGGGTAAACCTGCTATCGGTAAGATTGAAATTCGTGCTTTCTATCAAGGAAATCGCACCATCATTGAAATCACAGATGATGGTCAGGGACTGGACTTGGAAAAGATTTATAATCGTGCCGTGGAAACCAACCTGCTCAGTGTTGAGCAATTGGAAGCCCTAGGCGAATCACCAGAGCCAAATCAGCTATTAGACTTACTGTGTCAGCCAGGATTTTCCACTGTTTCTCAAATCAACGAGCTTTCTGGACGAGGTATTGGCCTAGATGTGGTGCGCTCTCAACTGCAACGAATTAACGGTAGGGTAAAGGTTCGCTCCCAGCCTGGTCTTGGCACCACCTTTTCTTTGCAGATCCAAGAGGCTCTCAGAAATGCCAGGGTGTTAGTGGTTCAAGCTAATCAGGGGGTGTATGGGTTTGTGGCTAATGACATTGAACAGATAGTGTTGCCAGCATCTGAGCAAATCCAGATGGTGAGTGATCAAAAAATCCTGAATTGGCATCACAGGGGGAATGAGTATAGCACCCCCATTTACCAACTTTCATCCTTACTGGAAGACTCATCCCAACCGGTATCGACACTACCCGCTTGGAATCCCTTGCTCACTAAACCCCAAGAGATGAATCCTGTCCTATTGATGGGTACCGCTGAAGGATGGGTGGGACTGGAAGTGGAACAAGTACTCGAAGAGCAAGAACTGGTAATCAAGCAGCTGCCGAATGCGATCGCATATCCTCCCTATGTTTATGGTTGCAGTATTTTAGCCGATGGTCGTTTAACTCTCGTAATTGACGGTACAGGGTTACTTAACTATGTACAGCAGCTCCCTCAATCTCAGCCATCCTTGTTGAAAGTTAACAGGTTAAAAGTTGTTCCCGTAGCCTGCCAGAAAAGCCAAGGTTTTCCAGACAAGCTTCAAAGTGATCATAGACAACCTGATAACGGCAAAGCATCAACAGAAACTAACCTTAAATCTGATAACGGCAAAGCATCAACAGAAACTAACCTTAAATCTGATAACGGCAAACTACCAACAGAAACTAACCTACCCTACTCCAACCCCAAGGACAAACAACCTGATAACGGCAAACGATATCAGGTTTCTAAAACCTTTTTAATCGTCGATGATTCCATTACTGAGCGACAAAATTTAAGCTTAATTCTCGAACGTAATGGTAACCAGGTAATACAAGCTAAAGATGGTTTAGAGGCGATCGAACTATTGCGCAAAAATCATGGTGTTGATCTGATCATCTCTGATTTAGAAATGCCACGGTTAAACGGTCTTGAGCTTTTGAGTCTTAGTCATCAAGAGCCAGCCTTAGCTGATATTCCTATTATTATGCTCACCTCCCGTAGTCAAAAAAAATACAAACAACTTGCTACCGAACTTGGGGCTATGGCTTATTTAACTAAACCGTATTTAGACGAAGAGATTTTAGCAACAATTAATAAAGCCGTCAGCGGTCAGCAGTCAGCAGTCAGCGGTCAGCAGTCAGTGGTCAGTGGTCAGCCATCAGCTTTCCGTAACTCTGATAAAACGAATGCTTAGCTGTTTTATTCAAAAGCTGATAGCTGATAGCTGATAGCTAATAGCTGATAACTGATAGCTGATAACTGATAGCTGATAACTGATAGCTGATAGCTGATAGCTGATAGCTTACGGAGTAAGACTATGAAAAAACTCAGAGTTATTGTATTTAAAATCGCTAAGTATTGGTTAGCATTACCAATGAAAGTAGTCTTAAACGTTAGGGATTTTCCCAGCAACATTAAGGAAAGTAGTAGGGATAACAGACTAATTCATCTAGACAATCGAACCTTGACGCTGCTGCCTTTAAAACCAATACTGGTCAAACCTAGTAAAGCTAAACTAACCCTAGCTCAAAGTTTAGATAAAACCGCTGCTGTCACAAAATCCCCTATTGATTTATCCAGTGTTGGCGAATTTTTGATCATCGTTAAAACTCCTAGGGGAGAAGCCTGCGCCATACCGGTTGATAAGCTACCCACTATGATCGATTTGCCCTTATCAACGATTCAGAAATTGCCAGACTCTTACAGTCAAAGCTATCTCCTTGGTATGGCGAATTATGTCGCAGTGTGGCAATTGCCAAAAGGCCAGTCTACGCGAAAGGAAGGAGAAAAATTAACGATTTTTTTGCTAGATTTAGAACGAGCATTGAGTGTAGCGATAGGTTATAGATTAGAGAATAGGGAACAGAGAATAGGGAACAGGGAACAGGGAACAGGGAATAGGGAATAGGGAATAGGGAATAAGTAGACAAAAGCTCTGTACATTATAGCTATGATAAACACTATAGGTTGGTTTGAATAACTATCAGGTACACAGAATTTTTTTTCCTATTCTGTTTTCCGTATTACCTGCTCCCTGCTCCCTGCTCCCTGCTCCCTAAAACCCATAATTTTGTACCTCATGGGTATAATAATTGCTATAATTAGGGTTAGGGTTGGCAAATAATTAAAGAAAGGCAATTTGAACACGAATAATGTCCCTTTGCCCACCCTACTACAAGAGCGATCGCACTGTCTTTATGCAGCGATCCCTATTCCCTATTCCCTGTTCCCTGTTCCCTGTTCCCTACTCCCTACTCCCTACTCCCTACTCCCTGTTCCCTGTTCCCTGTTCCCTGTTCCCTTTGGTAAAGTAATGACATTTATCAGCCCCAAAACCGACTTTGCCTTCAAAAAAATCTTTGGCTCCCAGGAAAGTAAACCGATTCTGATTAGCTTTCTCAATGCTCTGGTCTACCACAATCAACCTCTGATCCAAGATTTAGAAATTATTGACCCTTATCAGTCTTCTCCTCTACCAATCCTTAAAGATTCTTTCCTCGATGTGAAGGCCAAACTGAGGAATGGTTCTTTGGTGATTATTGAAATGCAGGTTTTGCAGGTAGAATCCTTTGCCAGAAGAGTTTTATACAATGCTACTAAAGCTTACTCTCTACAGTTAGGTAAAGGAGAAGGCTACCGTTATCTCAAGCCAGTGATTGCTCTGACGATTACCGATTTTGTGATGTTTACTGAGCATAATCAGATAATTTCTAATTTCAAGTTACGAGAAGAAACTACCAACATCAACTACATCGAAAATCACTTGCAGTTAGTGTTTGTGGAACTACCGAAGTTTGAAAAACAGTTGGAGGAGTTAGAGCAACTTGATGAGTTGTGGATGTATTTTTTAAAAAATGCGCCTTTCTTAGAAACGGTGCCACCGCAAATGGCCGAAAAACCAGAGTTTCAACAGGCATTTGGGATTGCTTCTGAGGCAAATTTAAGTAGGAAGGATTTGGAGGAATTAGGAAAAAGAGAGATGTTTATTCATGACCAACAAGGGCTAGTGATTTTCGCAGAGAAACAAACTAAGAACGAAATAGCACGGCAACTTTTGCCTCTGTTAGATAATGAAACAATTAGCCAGACTACTGGCTTACCTGTAGAGGAAATTGAGAAGCTGCGAGAAAGTTGAGGGTAAGCTATCAGCTATCAGCTATCAGCTATCAGCGCTCAGCGCTCAGCGCTCAGCTATCAGCTATCAGACAGTCAGGTAGGGTGGGCAAATTATCAAAGTTTGACCAAGTGATCAGTTTTCATGTCCATTTGCCCACCAGACAAGCTGACAGTCAGGTAGGGTGGGCAAATTATGGAAGTTTGACCAAAGGATAAGTTTTCATGTCGATTTGCCCACCAGACAAGAGAGCGATCGCACTAAAAATCGTAGTCAGGTAGGGTGGGCAAATAATGAAAGTTTGGCAATTTCATCAGTTATCCTGTGGATTTGCCCACCCTACTGTAGCCGTTTGACGCTGATCGCTTATAGATTTATTCTCGAAAAATTGTTGTAAACTAAAAATCCTAGTAAAAATTCATCACTTCAACCGAACAACTTGATGACTACAGTTCCATTAACAGTCACCCTAGAAGAGATTGCCCAGTTTCGCTCTGAATTGGCAAACTATCCAGAAGCATCATTAAGAGAGCAAGCCTTAAAAGAGCTTGAAGTTGTCGAGAACTGTAATGGGGATTTAGAAAGAGCAACAAGAGTGCTAGCAAGACGAGCTGAAGAATCAATTATTAAAGGAGATTATTCCTTTAATAAGTTAGTTGATAAAGCCCGTGAAATTCTGTGTAAACCGGAAATCATGGATAAATTGGCGAAGGCAGATCAACCCCAACGAGTGTTGGAGTTGGTAGCCATGTTTCTTCCACCTCCTTTGCCAGAAGTTATTGTTACCTTAATACTTGTTAAAATGGGTGTGAACTATTTTTGTAATTTAGATAAATCTAACCCCTAAAATCCTGTAGCCGTGAAAGCCGCCCAATAAAAAGGACTAGCAAAGGGATGTGGTTTCTGACAAATTTTCTGGCGAAATTGCTCTAGAGCATCCTCGAATTCATACTTATAGCCCGGTGGAAGTTTGGTAAGGATTTTATCAATGTGAGGTTGAAGATGATCGAGAAAGTTTTCACAATCTTTTCCCGTCAAATTTCGTAACCAAAGTTGGGCTTGGTTGAGGGCGGACGCTACATCCCCTGCTTCCCGGTGAGAACCTTTGATCAGGTTTTCATAGAATTTGATCATCAGGAACGAGGTAGAAAGATCGCTCACTTTCCATAGACTACTGACCACAGTAGGACTGCCTGCAAACAGGAAACCACTAGCCAGATTAATGTATTCATCGCTGAAACTTGCTATATCTATCATACCAGTTTCGCAGGCCGAGAGAGTGACAAGACGGGATTGAGTCAGGTTGAGAGAGAATATTTCAGCTAAGGTGAGGTGTCCATCTTCTGAAGCTTCCGAGTCTGACCCCTTGGTTTCTGCTAAAATCAAGGCAGATTCTAAAGGCGAGATCGGGTTAAACTTACCATGACAGGAAAAGTGATAACAGTGGGCACTGGATAATTCTGGGTGGGTTTTGACATCTGCTTCTCGGGCATCTTTCCATGCTAAAACTGTCGAGCCTGAGAAGAACGAGCGAATAATTTCAACTTCGAGATTAGTAAAAGCTAAATCCTCTGTGGGGTCTTGGATGGCAAATAGATGATTGAAATTAGGCCGTTTTTGGGTTTGAGTTAGTTGTAACAGTTGACTACTGGGGGCATAACTGACACCTCTTTCAAAGCGGTCTATAAGTAAATCGCCGTTGGATAAGGGCAGAGCATGAAGTGGAAATAGGTGTAGCAGCCAATGAGGAACTAGAATCAAGCGATCGCATTTAACTCGTTGTTGCTCAAAAATATTTTCAATCTCGGTGATAATATTATCAATAGTTAGAAGCTTAGCCAGCTCCATAAGCCTAGAGGCTAAATTATCTATCCACTGGTCTTTTTCCTCATAATATGCTGCCCGATACTCATTAGTCCACTTGACTAAAGCCTCCACATCTTCAGCAGATGATTGTGCAATTACAGGGTGCTGACTGTGACTGGTGACAATAAAGGTAATAATTTTATCCCCCGTAATATACCACTCAATCATGGCAGTATGTTCATCAATCAGGCTCTGAATCTTCTTAAACGGAATCGTTTCTACTTTTTGAGTTAGACGGAAACTGGGGTCTATAGGTTTGATGCGATCGAGCACCTGATCTAACTGCTGTCGCGACTGCTGTAATTCTTGGTCTAATCGTTTCCGTGACTCCTCTAAAGATTGTCGTTGCTGTTGTTGTTTGTCATCCCTATTTACTGATAGTTGCTCTATAACTACTTGAAACTTTCTTTCCAAGGATGGAATGTTTCGACGTAGTCGATCTAACTTGGTGATTTTATCTTGGGGAACGTCGCCTTTAGGATAAAGGTCACGGTTGGTGAGCAGTTGCACTAGGTTGCGGGCTTTGCTACGTTCGACTGTTTCTATGGCTTTTTGCGATTGTGCTATATTGATATAGGCTTGTACCAGTTTGTGATAAACGTCAATTCTCATTGACATCATCTCTTCGCGACCTTGATCGGTAATTGCCCCACTACGACTGAGTTCCACTGCAGTGATGGCTTGTTCGTAGGCATTGATCGCGGCTTGCCAGTTACGTTGGTTAAACTGAAGGTGGCCTAAGTTGCGGGAAGTTTTGAGACAGTTAATTGGATCGGCTTTCGGGGTGTAAACTTCTAATGCTCGTTGGTATGCTTCAATGGCAAGTTCCAGATTATCTTGCTTATCACCATAGATTCTCTCGCTGTAGGCATTGCCCAGGTTGTTTTGAGTCCCTGCCCAATCTAGGGGCAAGTCTGATTTGCTGCAAACTGACAATGATCGTTGGAATGCTTCAATCGCAAGTTTTAGATTCTCTTGCTTATTACCACAGATTCGGCCACGGTAGGCATTGCCCAGGTTGTTTTGAGTATCTGCCCACTGGATGGGTAAGTGTGATTTGGTGCGAACTTTCAATGCTAATTTGTATGCTTCAATAGCTTTTTCGAGATTGTCAGCCTTGTTGCCACACCTTCGGTCACGGTAGGCAAGGCCGAGGTTGTTTTGAGTCTCTGCCCACTGGATAGGGAAGTCTGATTTGGTGCGAACTGACAAAGCTCGTTGGAATGCTTTAAGTGCTTTTTCGAGATTGTCAGCCCTGTCGCCACGGAATATGTAAATGTAGGCTACACCCAGGTTGTTTTTAGTTGATGCCCAATCGATGGGGAAGTCTGATTTGGTGCGAACTGACAAAGCTCTTCGGAATGCTTTAATAGCTTTTTTGACATTCTCAGACCTGTCGCCACAGATTCTTTCAAAGTAGGCTACACCCAGGTTGTTTTGACTTGATGCCCAGTGAATGGGGAAGTCTTCTTCGGTGCGAACTTCAAATGCTAATTTGTATGCTTCAATAGCTTTTTCGAGATTGTCAGCCCTTTTGCCACGGATTCTGTTAATGTAGGCAATGCCCAGGTTGTGTTGAGTCCCTGCCCAACTTTTCTGGTTACTCTCACGAGTAAAGACGTTTAATACCTGTTCGTAACCAGCAATAGCGATTTCTATCTTATTAGCTTTATTTCCCAAGGGAAACTTCTGGATGAGGTCGCTGAAATACCAGATAGTATTAGCAATGGATTCTGCTATTTCTGGTTCTACTTCTGAGAATTTAGCACTTGGCCAGGTTTGCAGGACATCGATAAAGTTATCATCGAGTTTGTCTAGGTTGGCTCTCAGGAGTGGATAGACGACTTCACGATCGCCTTCGCTGTCTCCAGTTGCTTGCAATACCTCCATCAAGAATTGCAGATAGTCTTGGGATGAAGGATTAGCTGAGGTAGAGGTTTCTGAGATTCTGTCTAAAAGCTTACTCCTTAGACTGAGTAAAACATCGGCGCTGTTTTGCTTGCCATTTGCTGCGAGTTTTTCTGCTTCTTGTGCTATCAGCTGTAATAATCCCTCATCCACTAACTCCCGGTTATTATCAAGAATTTGGACTTGCTCACCGCTGGAACAATTTATCAATTGGTTGATTAAGTTTAGGTATTTTTTTTGTATCTTTTCTTCCATTAGCTACTCCGTAAATTCAACAAATTTTGTAACTAAAATAACTCATAAATCTTATATAGCAATTAAAAAAAAATCGGTCAAGCTCTGGTTATCTCCAAGTCTTGACCGAATTCTCTTGTAAAGCTGAGCTACACTCAACTGCAAAACATTACTGATGAGCTAATACATTCTTATCGAATTAGTCAGCAACTGCTCGAAAGCAACCACATTCTAACTCATGATTCATCCTGATTTATACCCCTCCACAAAAAACGTTCACGATTCATAGTCGCCAGGGCAACGCCCTGTCTTGATGCAGTCGCTCATGGGGGAAACCCCCAAGACCGCGCTGCATCGCTGGCAAAATCCTATCCTAGTCTAGGTAAAAATATCGAATCAAAAAGGTCATCACCTCACCAGGTTTTCCCGTCGGTTCGGGAGTGCTCCAATCCTCCGGTTTCGCATACTTAAGGGAATAAATGGCATTAATTGTCTTGCGAATCTTTTCAGGAGAACCGATCAAAACAAGCTTGGCTTTATTCCGTTTACGACCTTCGTTTTCAGGGGTGAAATTTTCATCAGAGTTAGGTGGAAACTTTTGACTCATCAGTAATGACTCCTTCAAAATGTTTATATTATTAATATATAAATAAATTAATATTTTGTCAAGGATTTAGGGATTTGTTTTTATTACGAAATATGGACATTGTGGAGAGGGTTATAAAAAAGATATCTGATGTTTTTTTGTGTTATTATCAGAGATTAATTGTAGGGTGGGCAGTGCTTTACACCAATTTAAAAACTGACAATCGTTAAAGTAACCACTGCCCACCAGAGAATTAACTATAAAATTAATCCTCTGCTAGGCAGTGTTTTATACTAATTTAAAAGCTAACAATCCTAAAATTAAGCACTGCCCACCCTACCTCTACTACTGACTGCTGATAACTGAATGCTTACAGAGTTTTCATCAAATTCATTCTCTGGTGGGTGGTGCGTTACGGGGCGGACTATACCAACGCTGGCTACGAGGGGAAAAATAACGGTAAGTCCGCCCCTAACACACCCTACGGACTCTACATCTCCTCCCGATTCCCGATTCCCGACTCCCGATTCCCGATTCCCGACTTCTAGAAAATATCCTTCCGCTTCTGTAATCGAAAAGCGATTACTAAATAAACCGCTATGTGTAAGCACAGTAGTAGCCAATTAAGAATCAAATTTTGCCAAGTGGCATCATAAACGGGTGTTGCTTCAAAGGGAGGAGGGGGAAGCTTTAATCCGAATCGGGAAGACTGTTCTGGTACCATACTATTCACATTTACCAGGGCACCATAAGCTCCCATTGACCAACGACTTACCATCAGCCAAGATAGTGTACTGGCTAATCCTTTTAGTTTAAAAATAACACCAGAAAAAATAATCTGGGGTAGCAAAATTAATGGTATAGTATTATTGGCTTCACTTTCATTTTTAACCAATGTCGATACCATCAGACCTAAACTGGTAGCAGCAATAATCGTTAAAAAAGTAGTGATTCCCAAGCCAATTTTCCAATCCAGTAGTTCAGAGGTAGGTGACTTAAACCCATAGAGCACAATAGTAACAATCAAGATAGTTTGTAAAAGAGCTAAGCCAGACCGAATCAATACTTTGGAACCGAGATAGGGAAATAACCCTAAATTAACCAGTCGCTCTCTGGCATAAATACTGGACTCTTTCACAATTTCTTGGAGTGAACTAGATAGTCCAACCCACAGGGCAGCACAGGTAAAAATAAACAGTACTTGTAGCGCTAGAGGTGCTTGGGTGATGTCTGGAGAATTCAGTTGAGCTAAAGGGTCTTGCCCTGACAAAGTCAGAATAATCAAGCTAATCCCAATCGGAGCAGTTAGTAACGCTAGGGCAACACTTCGCATATCCCGCACTACTAGTTTTAGATAGCGCCGACTCAGCAACAGCAGTTGCTTGAGTTTGAGTTGCTTGAGTTGCTTGAAAACAGAAATACTAGCACTTTTGCTAGGGATTGAGGTCGATAGCAACCGTTGACCAGGACTCAGATGTGCGGAAATGTAGGTCTTGTAACCAGGTGAGCTGAGAAACCGCTGATGCCAGTTTTCACTATTCTGCTCAAGTTCCTCCGGTGTTTCCCCTTGCTCTAGCTTCAGGTAAATATCAGGGAAATATCTTAAGTCTGGAGATGGCATCTTAAAAAAGTCCATCGCTTCTGTGGGAGGACCAAAGTAACACAACCGTCCACCCCGACCCATAAAGGCAATGCGATCGCATACGTCAATATTCGCAGTAGCATGAGTCACCAGCACCACAGTTCGTCCCTGATTCGCTAATTCTCGCAATAGCTGCATCATTTCCTTATCCAGTCCTGGATCTAGACCAGAAGTAGGCTCATCGAGAAAGAACAGTTTTGGATCAGCCAATAATTCCACAGCAATACTGACTCGTTTCCGTTGTCCCCCACTCAGATTACCCACAACAGTGTTTCTCACAAAATCCAGTTTGACTTGTGATAAAGTTTGCTTCACCACCTGTTTCACATCAGTATCTGGTGGTAATCGTAATTCACAAGCATAGGTTAGTACTTCTTTTACCGTTAAATCCCGATGCACAATATCATCTTGGGGAACATAGCCAATTTGTGAGCGGTACTGATTAAAATGCTGTCGCAAATCTTGGCCATTGATAAATACAGTACCTTTAGTAATTGGTGCAATTCCTAATAGAGTTTTCAGTAACGTAGATTTTCCAGTGCCACTACCTCCTACCAACGCCACTAACTGACCTGGTTCAATCGGCATAGAAACCTGATTCAGTATAGTGCGTTTTTTGCCTAATTTATAATTAACCTGGCGCAGCAATTTATCAGCATCAATCCTAATTTGATTCCCTTGGTCAACTAATTCTAAAGTATCCTGCCTCAACAGTAATATAAACGGACCAATCCGAATCGTATCCCCATCCTTAAGTAAGACTGGTTTATGGATTAATTTGTCATTGATAAAGGTACCATTTCTGCTATAATTATTAATCTGATAATTGCCTTCGGAAATCTTGATAAGAGTAGCGTGAAGGGAAGAAACCGTCGGTGCATCTAATGGCCAACAGTGGGAAAGTTCAGGATTAGGAGAACGACCCAATTGCAGTGGCCAATTTTGCACACTTGCCAAGGAAAGCTGCCGTTTATTTGGCGTCATCCTTGGTTGACTATGGGCAGGATTAAAGTAAGTGAGGCGAATATAGTCCCGAGGATTTTGTCCAATAGTCAATTCCACGCCATGCTTGAGAAGATACCCATCAGTGATACGAGTGTGGTTAACAAATACTCCATTAGTACTAGGATTTGCCCCATCACCATCAAAGATGCGATAATCCTCTCCCTCTTGAAGCAGAAAAGCATGGCGTTGGGAGACAATAGTCCAGCCTTTTTCAGGAATATCGAAATCTGACCAAGTGCGATCGCGTCCTAATCGATAAAATCCTTTCTCAAGAGAAAAACGAAGTACTTGACCTTGATTGTTGAGCTCTAGATAAATCATTGTCATAGTTGGGAATTTTTTGGTAATTTTTCCCTTTTTTAATTTTAAATTATAGCGTTTATCGCAGTTATGATTTAGAGTCTTATTTGAGCTTGATTCCCTGTCTTGATGCAGCGCATCGCTATTCCCTATTAGGAGAGAAACCGCTATATAGCAATTCTCCCCGGCTCATTGTATTACAAATACTATAATAATGATTACGGAATTTGGGCTTGATTATACCTCTTGCAAAAGTAGTTTTTTGATAGTGTTTGCGTCAATTCTTCTCCACTGTTCCCAGATCCGCTGTTCCCTGTTCCCGACAACTGCCGCGAAGTCTATTCAAAAGGGGGTGTCTCCCCCCATTTATAATACATTTAATGTCTATTTTGTCAAGTGCCATTTCTGAAGGGGTGACGAAACAGCCTGAAAGGCTGGCTATGTAAAGGTAGTAGCATTTTGTGGTAAAAAAAAGTAGGTCTCTAAATTTGCAACAAGACCTACTTATCGACAATGTTACCAGCATTTTACCAAAACCACCTAAGGTGCGCTTTCCGTCGGCGAATTAAATTCGCCACGGGTCGCACCTAAAAAGTCAATTGAGTCTAGCCGAATAT
>NZ_CEYLVT010000072.1:0-31131 GCF_982860115.1 Moorena sp. | reverse complement strand
AGCGCACCACTTTGGGGTAGTGGGGGTCGTGGGTTCAAATCCCGCCGCTCCGATTAATTTCAGAAATCGAGTATAATCGTCAGACTCAGTTTGTGACTGTTGTCTGATTAATGTGATCTCGACAAAGTATCTGTCATTTCAGATTCGTTTTTTATATTGATATTCATACTGCTGCCTTTTTCAGCTTAGTAGTTATAGGATTGCGTTCGCTTTTAGCGGAAGCTTTGCTTCATCGCAAAAATTTTCTAGAACCCATTTATAGTCGAAACAATTATTGAAAAACTGATAGTTGAGATCAGCACAACGCTGTGTCAAAACTAAAATATTGGGCTGAATTCCCCCTTGGTCGTGGTGGATTCGGTAGTCATCACTGTGGTATACCCACACCGCTTGTTGCTGCGATCGCAAAGACCTTGTAGAATCCAAAGCTTGAGACATTTCAATTACAAGTTAATGATTCCTGGTACAAAAAGTGCAGGAATCCGCATCTGGGTGGAGAGCTACCAGAGTCAGAAAGCACACTTGATGTGAGCAAGCAAACTAACTCAGATTTTTCCTAGTTCAGCGGTTAGCAAGAAACATCACCTAAGGTTTGATTCATAGTATTATATTGTCAAGGTAAAGGAAATGATAGGATACTTCATTAAGAAATTATTGGAATACTTGAAGAATAAATACTCATTAATTTAGCATTTTATTGAAGACCAAATCACTTAGCTTCAAAAAGTTTATCGATATGGTACAATTGTACTATAAGGATCAAGATGAAGATAACTATCCTAGATGAAAAATTGAAAAAGCTATGTGATAAAACATCCGTCGCTAAAAAGGAATTAGGAGAAAACGCAGCACAAAAGCTCAGAAAGCGATTAGCGGATTTATTGGCAGCCACAGTGGTCACAGAGTTAGTGGCAGGAAATCCCCATCCCGTGCAGCCCCATAAACTAGGCAAAAGATTTTATCAGAAATTTTATAATTTTGAACACCTATTTGCCCTCGACCTACATGGAGGAGTTCGTTTAGTATTCCAAGCTGATGTTGAACCGTTGCCCTTGAAGGCAGATGAAAGCTTGGATTGGTCAAAAGTTAATCAGATTTGTATTGTATTTGTGGGGGATTATCATGACTAATTCTAACTATACCTTTGATCCGGATTGGGTATCTCCTCCAGGAGAGACAATTGCTGATTTGCTGGAAGAAAAAGATTGGACGGAAGCAGAGTTAGCAAAGGATTTAGACTGTACTATTGAAGACCTTAGAGAGCTTATTAACGGGAAAGCAGCTATTACAAAAGATACCGCAGCGAAGCTGTCACGGGTATTAGGAAGTACAGAGGAGTTTTGGCTCGAACGAGAAGCTCAATATCGTGCTGCTTTAGCAAAAATCGCAGAAGCTGAACGTCTTGAAAGCTGGGTAGATTGGCTCGACGAATTTCCTGTAAAGGAATTGCAGAAAGCAGGACAAATTAGTGACTGTCGTTTGGATTCAAGAAATAAGCCTCGTGTTGTGCAAGAGTTGCTTCAGCTGTTTGGAGTGGCTTCTCCTGATCAATGGCGAGCTTGTTATGGTAACCTAGCGGTGTCTTTTCGACGTTCTCGTACTAGACAGGATAACACTGGTGCGATCATAACTTGGATCCGCCTTGGTGAAATCAAAGTAGAGAACTTAAATTGTCCCCAATTCAACCGCGCCAAGTTTGAGGAAGCAGTTCAGAAAATTAGAACATTGACAGTACTACCACCAGAAGATTTTCTACCACGTCTTCAACAGCTTTGCTGTCAGGCTGGAGTGTTATGGGTGTTAGTGGAAAAAATCCCAGGTGCGGGGGTTAGTGGGTTAGCACGGTGGTTGTATCATGATCGACCTCTTATTCAGATGTCTCTTTACGGCAAGACTAATGACCGCTTCTGGTTTACTTTTTTCCATGAAGCTGCTCATATTCTTTTTCATGATAAAGAAGACAAAGATGCTATTTTCTTAGATTATTGTGAGCAGGGAGAACAACTAGAGTCCGAGCAAGAGCGCGAGGCTAATGAACAGGCGCGAGACTGGTTGATTCCTGCTGAATATGAAGCAGAATTGTCTTTTATTCGTTATAATAAACAAGTAAAAGCTTTTGCAGACAAGTTAGGGATTCATCCTGGAATTGTTGTTGGTCGTTTGCAGCATGAAGAAAAAATAGCCTATAAGGATATGAACGGTTTAAAGCATAAATTAACTGCTGATTTAATTCAGCTGCTAAACTAACCTAAGAATCATACACCAAATAATACTAAGGAGAGTGATTAGGATTTAGCGCTAAACTAAGAGTGATTTATGCAACTAATAATTTACCATATGACCTCAGGATTAATCAAGATGATATCAAGGGTTTAGGAACTAAAATGCTTACCAATTTAAAATATATTTTAACACAAATTGATAGATTAAATGACAAAGAACAGCTTGAGGTTTTTCATTATTTAGAACAGCGTTTTCAAAAAAAATTAGATGCTGATATAAATAAATATAATCATGAGTCCGATTATAAAAATTTACTCCAGTATATTACTGATAATTCAGATAAAGAATGTAAACGACCTCTGGGAGAGTTTAGAGGAATTGCACCAAACTTGTTAGAAGGTCAAGATGCTCAAGAATGGGTCAATCAGCAGCGTCAAACAGCATGCATTGAGATGCACCCGCCAACTACAAACCAGTAGGGTGTGAAGCGCAACAGCGTAACGCACTGAAAACTTTGATAATTAAGATGAGATATGGATTGAGGTGCGTTAGTATAACAATGAATTAATATCCATAAAAGTCTTCATCTAATAGCTGTTCAATTGTAAAAGGACATTGATTGGGATAGTCTTCCGGGTTAGGCTTACGAATGCCAAAGCTGGCTTTTTTACCTTCTTTTATAGCTAACTTTCGAGCATCTTTATAAGCTTTAGCGATCGCTTCTTCTAAATAAGTTTTAAATGAAGGACTGTCTTGTAAATCTTTTTGGATCCGAAACCGATGTTCTGTGACTGAACTATACCAACTTCCTTTCATAGAATCAGGAGCGTCAGTTTGAACCATTATTTTGAGTAAATGGGCAATCAAGATGGTTAAATTGCTAATGAATGCTCGTTTTTCAGCCTTTCCCATGTCCTCTAACTCAATCAGCAAATTATCCCAATCAATTGCCGATAAATTTCTGGCTTTTATTTGTTCAACGAGGATTTCTCGCCAACGATTAAAATCTTGTTGATACATAGTTTTTTATCAGTTAATTTTGAAGTAAGTTTTAAAAAATCGTAACTGCCCAGATAGGGTATCTAGACACAGATAAGCGGAGTGTGGGTTTTAAAAGCCGTAATCATGGTAAACCCTAAGGGAATCCTAATGTGCGATGAAGCAAAGCTTCCGCTAAAAGCGAACGCACTATAAAGACCTGCCAAAAAGTTGAGACTTTACCGGACTGGCACCCCAATTTTCGGCAGACTACGAGCAATAATAACTAAGTGATCGCCAGATAGTAGTGTTTGATCTTTAGGGGGATTAATTAGGGTTTCCCGATTTCCATTGCTATGGCGCTCTATTGCAATCAACGTTGTATCAAACTCCTCTTTCAACAGCCGAGCAGCTTCCCAAAACGAAATGTCAACCCACTTCTGTGGTAAAACAATTTTGTAGAACTGGTTTCCCACTTGTACAGTTAGCAACTCTGCTAGCACATCTACAGCTCCTAGGTTCCGAGCTGAGGTAGCAATTAAGTGACTGGCTAATTCATCAACAACAATCACATCTTCAACGCCAGCTACTCGCAGTTGGACATTGTTTTTCCGGTCAAGGAGTTGAGCACAGGTGTAGATTTCGGGTTGGAGTTTTTCAATGGTCAAGGCCGCTAGAACTGTTCGTGCATCCCGGTCTTGATCACTTCGAGGACGGGTAGAATCAGCAAGGAGGATTGCCCGTGAGGCATGATAGATCCCCACACTTTCGAGTACATCAATAGTCGTGTAATCACCAATATAGAAATATATTTGGGAACGATTTACTCCCTTGAGTTCCCACTCTGGTGTGTCGGTAAACTCTGCCACAACCACCATTGGATAGTGCTTTAGGTCAGAGTCTGCCTGGAGTTCCTCAATCAGTAGGTGACCACCTCGGTTCCAGCCGCAGATAACAATGTGATTGCGCAGTTCATCCAGTTCCAAGTATTTCACCTCCATCACTGTTCTAAGTCGTTGCACCATCACTGCTGATACTACACCGGTGAAGACGGCAAACATAGTTAACCCGCCAATGACTACCATCAGGGTAATCAAACGTCCAGCATCAGTCTGGGGTTCACCACCAATGGGTTCTCCTGAGATTAGGGTAAAAAAACTCCACCATAAAGAGTCTCTTAGGGAAGCAAATGACTCATTCTGTCCTCCCTCCAGCAGATAAATCCCTAAAGCACCGACTAATGTAATTAAGCCGATAATCAGAAAAACTCCAATCTGAGCACTAATACTAGCAGCGAGTGAGGAAGAGATGCGGTTGAGGTTACGGTTTACCAAGATTCCGACTCTGAGCAGCCTTAACATCCGTAACACTCGCAATAAGCGGAATGCCCGTAACAAAGGCAGCACAGCAATAATATCCAGCCAGTAGTGACGCAAGAAGCGACGTTTGTTTCTTGCCACTAGGTAGCGGATAGTTAGTTCTACGATAAATATGCCCGTCAGTAGCTCTTCGCTGACATAGACCAGTCCATATATGAAACCTGTACCCTCAAGACTTGTTTCAAGAACCACTAAAACTACCGAAAGTAGAATTAGCAGAATGAGGGTGAATTCAGTTTGGGGAGCGTGAATGAACTGGTCAAGACGGGACTTGAAGGTTGATGACAAGTTAAAGTATTCTATATTAAATGGAATTTATTCCATTTAATATTAAGAATTTTTAATGTCCAATTTCCACAGGTTTTATCCTAGCTGGTTTTACTACCCTCGGAAACTCTTAAGAGTCAGCATCAATTAACTCAATCTTCCTACCAGCGGGGGGATTAAACCTAGGCGGCTCTAGCTGAGTCGGTGGTTTTACAATACCCGATGGTGAGATAACTTCCGGTGGTGGAACCACAATTGGGTAGGAGCGGGCTGGTGGTGATGGTGGTTTTACCACTGATGGTGGAGAGGGAGCTGGTTTCGGGATCACCACTTGTGGGGGAGATGCAGGCGGAACCGGTCTTGGTCGTCTTACGGGCACAGGAGCTGGGGGAGGTGGAGCTAAAATCTTGCGCCATGATTGCATTTGCCGTTGGGCTTCCTGGTAAGGGCGAGTACCAGACGGAACGATGTTTGCGATCGCAATTGCTTCAGACAGGTTATAGGCAGAACGACTTCTGGCTATGGATAGGATTTTGTAACTCCACCGATTGACTACTGTTCTCGCCTCGCTACGGGATTTGGTTGAGGTTGGCACTTGTCTAGCTACTCGAATCGCTTTTCTTAGGGCTTGTGGAGTTCCAGCCTCAGCAATTTGGTAAGCTTCCCGTAAACGCTGCTGACCCTCTAGTTCTAACTTCCAGCTTCTGACTTTGCTTTGGGCTTCATTGTACAGAGCCCGACCTGACTTAATTTGTTCAGCAGTTGCCACGGCGGCATATAGATCACCCCGGATTGCCAGAGTGCGTGCTTGGTCTAAATAAGGTTGGTCTTCTTGCTGCTGGATACTTCTAGACCACTGATTAATTTTACTTTGAGCTTCCTGGTAAAGACTACGACCTCGGGAAATTTTACGGGCTTCTTGAACAGCAGCTTGCAAAGAATCAATGCTGCCATAACTAGCCAGTTGTGCTGCCCGATCCAGGAATGGCCTGTCTTCGATCAGCTGAATTTGACGAGTCCAATCCCGAATTTCGTCCCGTGCTTCCTGATAGCGGGGATTACCACGAGGGATCTGTTCCACTTCAGCCACTGCCAGTCTTAAGTCATTGGCTAAACCCGAGGTAGCATAGGTTCGGGCTCGCTCTAGTCGCGCCACATCTTCTACTTCTCGTTGCCAACGGCTAATTAATTGCTGCCCTTTCTTATATAGGGGACGTTCTGATCCGAGCTTTTGGGCAGATGCGATCGCTTCTTCTAAATCCCAGGTTGTACCGGACTCAGCACGAGATAGGGCATGAGCTAGGTCAATTAAATCCGATTTGAGTTCAGGTACTTTAATCGTTTCGGGAAGTTTATAGGCAATCTCAAGAACTTCGGACCACTTCCCTTGCTCTAGCTTGTTCTGAGCAATGTCCACCAGCTTGTTGCCAGAGTCTTTAATTAAATCCTGAGCTTCTTTGTAAGCATAACTTTGCTCTGTGATTTCCTTAGCTTTTTTAATAGCTGCCAGAATTTTCTCTATATTGCCACTTCTACTCAGCTCATAAGCCTTATCCAGCTTAGCCGAGTCTTCCCGTCCCATCTTAATCTTATCCGTTAGCTGGTTATACTTAGCGGTAGCCCAGTAGTCATTGTCCACATAGGTCAATCGTACTGCTTCGCGAAATGCTAAGTTCCAGTTTGATAACCTCAACTGTTTTTCCGCTTGATCATACACTCCCTCTGCCCTTGACCAGATTTTCTGCCAACGTTTTACCCGCTTTTCTACTATCGCGCCAGCTACAGATTTTGAAGGAATACGCTTAGCAATCTTAAGAGCTTCATTGAGCTGACCAGCTTGAAATTTAGCTTCCCCAATCTCCAGGATTACCTGTGACCACTCTTCGATATGTTGGTTAACTTGTGGCCGTAATGGGTGATCGTCGGGCAGGGCATCCACTAATGCGATCGCTTTTAGCAACTGCGGCACAGTTTCCTGATTTGCTGCCACCTGAGCACAAGATAGGCGCATCGATGCTGAAGCCGTTGGCCAAAACACAGCACGGCAGTTTGGTACAGCTGGCAACCTTAACAACATCATTGCTGAAGCAAATCCAGCACTACCGAAAAGCAACACAACTAAGGCTGACCAAAACTGCCAACTGCGAGGCAAGAGGTTTTTTACTCCAGTAGTTTTTCCTGAGGGAGCTTGTCTCGGGGGAGTTTGTGATGTATTTAATCCAGAGTTAGCTACTGGTTGACCAACCCCAAATTTTTCAGATTGCTGGGGGGGCTGTGTCGATGGGTTTCCTCGGTTAGGATAGTTTACATTCGGTTGAGTAACCGGTTCGCTATGGTTAGGTTGCCATCCATTAAACTTACCTGAACTTGAACCATTTGACGTTGGCCAACGGTCTGGAAATTCTCTATTTCTGGTCATAATTCACTTCCACACTCCCTACACCGGAAGACAGCAGGTTGTTTACAGCAACCTCAGTTGTTGAGATTTTACCCACCTTACACATATAGAGTCTACACCCTATCTTATAGTAGTGTTCTTAGAATTCTGGTTGAGTTTATATGCTGATCCATATTTCTTGCAATCCTTTACAAGTCAGGATTCTAATCTTCCAGTTACAGTAGGAAGTCCAGTAGCTACTCAATTTACAATTCTTTTATCAATTGAGAAAGTTGATCCGGATTTGCATGATAGACCTCTGAGCAAAAATGACAAGTTGCCTCAGCGCCACCGTCTTTTTCAATCATATCCTGAAGTTCCTCTTTTCCGAGCATTTTCAGAGCCCCCAACATCCGGTCAAAGGAGCAACCACAGTAAAAATGCAGCATCTGGGTTTCTGGAAAAATCTCTAGCTCCATATCCCCCAGCAACTGTTCAAAAATTTCTGGTAAGGTCTGGTTAGCTTGGAGTAGCGGTGTAAAACCTGATAGTTTGGTAATGCGAGATTCCAAAGTTTGAACTAAAGCCTCATCCGTTGCTGCCTTAGGCATAACTTGGATTAAAATACCCCCAGCCGCAGTGACCCCTTGAGCACCTACAAATACACCAACTACCAGCGCTGACGGGGTTTGTTCCGAATTTAGCAGATAGTTAGCGATGTCATCACCTATTTCACCAGAAACCAACTCTACTGTACTCGAATAGGGATAGCCATAACCCACATCCCGAACTACGTATAGGAAACCATCCCTACCAACAGCACCACCTACATCTAATTTTCCCTGCTTATTTGGTGGCAGTTCCACCTCTGGGTTATCTACATAACCTCGAACTTTACCATCTAATCCTGCATCCACCATAATTCCACCCAGTGGACCATTGCCGTTAATCCGAATATTGACCCTCGACTCGGCTCGCTTCATACTAGAAGCCAGCAGAAGACCTGAAGACATGGTACGACCTAGGGCAGCTGTTGCCACATAAGAGAGTTGGTGACGTTGTCTAGCTTCTTCCGTCAGGCGTGTAGTAATCACACCAACTGCGCGAATACCCCCTGAAGCTGCTGTGGCGCGAATTAACTGGTCAGCCATAGAAAACTCTTACACTTCTTAATATAATTAATGTTTATTTTACAAATTATCGAGAAAGTATCGAGCCGCTTGCTTCCCCTCTCCCTTTAACCGAGGGATGAAAACAACAGACGGGATTTATCCCATCTGTTCATTCACACTAATCACAAATATTTCCTACGAATAAGGACGATAAATACCAAAATGCTAGGAATCTTTCAAAAAAGTCATCTGAGGATTGAAGTCGAAGCACCACAAAATGTTATCCGGGACAGTCTGCTCTATACCGCGCAACTGAACCAGTGGTTGTGGCCGGAGAATTTATCTTCTGAGTTACCCGAACAGCTAGATTTAGGATTGACCTTTACCTCTTCCATAGGGCCAGTAGCAGTACAACACAACGTTGAGCTTGTTCAGTCCAACTGTTTAAGACTGCTCTTGAGTCAGGGAATTGATGGTTATCATGAATGGTATTGGGGAGATGGTTGGGTACAATCTCGCCTAGAAGGGGTGTCTTTGTTACCATTGAATTGGGGTCAAACCTTAAGTTTGCTGAGGCTACGTCAGTTTGTAGAGCAGCATAGAGCCTCTGAGCCCTAACGTAAAAATTGATCTAAAGCCGCTTTCAACTCCTCAATTTCTACCTCAATGTTGCCCTGCTCAGCGGCACGACCAATACACTCGCTTAAATGTTCATCCAGGATAATTCGTGCCACTTTATCCAAAGCCCCTCGAACTGCAGCAATCTGTACCAAAACATCAGGACAGGGGCGACTTTCTTGCACCATAGTCTTAATCCCTCGAATATGCCCCTCGATTCGAGACAGGCGATTGATAATTCGCCTCAGAGATTCTTCATCATGGACGTGACCATGGGTATTTTCACTATGGTTGTGATTCAGTTCCTGAGTCAGGGCATATTCCCTATCTTTCGCGATCATAGCGGTTTTATTAGTTTTCTTAGTCCAAGGTTAACCAACTTCGAGGGGTATATCATTATTGATAATAATTAAGCTTAACTTGTTGGGGTCTCAAGGGCGCGAGCAATCCCTGGAACTACCCCAGGTAGTACTAACGTCATAGAACTAACTCTCACCCATAGCGATTAGATGCTTGTCGCAACTAATCCACAATCCTAAAAATCTGCCTCGAAACCCACTCCTGGCTGTGGGTGGGAGGAATCTCAGGGAAGCTAGACTTTAGTTAGGGGTTAATGCTAAGGGTCAGCAACAACTGACTACTAACCACTAGCCAAAGCCAAGTAAATCCCATAGGTTTTAGGTCGTGGCATTGGCTTAGCAATACTATTCCCCAAAATTAACCAGAAGAATACGATAATACTATGTCATCAACTAAATTTTCGATTTGGCTTCGCTCAATTAGTAACTATCTCTTGGCTATTTTACTTGGAGTCTTATTGACAGTTGGCGTTTATCGTGTATCTCCCTCCAAGGCTGCTCCTGTACCCAGCACAGACTCAGTAACTCCCCCACTGATTGCCCAACAATTCCTGAGTCCACAGCAAGCTACTAATAGCAGTTTTGTAACAGCAGCGGTGAATCGGGTTGGAGCAGCAGTGGTGCGCATTGACACCGAGCGCACAGTTTCCAGGCGCGTCGATCCTTTTTTGGATGACCCGTTTTTCCGGCGCTTTTTCGGTGATGACTTTTCACCCCAAATGCCCCAACAAAGACGTTTACAAGGTCAAGGCTCTGGCTTTATCATTGACAACAGTGGCATCTTACTGACCAATGCCCATGTTGTGGAAGATGCAGATAAAGTAACCGTTACCCTCAAGGATGGGCGCAAGTTTAATGGTCAAGTCAAGGGTGTTGATCAATTCACCGACTTAGCTGTTGTCAAAATTAACGGTACTTCCTTACCGATTGCCTCTCTAGGAGATTCCAGTCAAGTTCAGGTTGGAGATTGGGCTATTGCTGTTGGTAACCCCCTAGGGCTAGATAATACAGTGACTTTGGGAATTGTCAGCACCATAGGACGCTCCAGCGCTCAGGCAGGTATTCCTGACAAGCGACTAGACTTTATTCAAACCGATGCAGCTATTAATCCCGGAAACTCTGGTGGTCCGTTGTTGAATGCCACAGGGGAAGTAATTGGCATCAACACTGCTATTCGGGCTAATGCCATGGGAATTGGTTTTGCGATTCCCATCAACAAAGTCAAAGAGATTTCCAACAAACTAGCCCAAGGACAAAAAGTTGTCCATCCATATATCGGCGTTCGGATGACAACCCTAACCCCGGAACTAGCAAAAGAGAACAACAATGACCCCAATTCTGTTTTCCTATTACCAGAAATCAATGGTGTCTTGGTAGTTCAAGTAATGCCGGATACACCAGCCGCTGATGCAGGTATGCGTCGTGGGGACATAATTGTTCAAATTGATGGAACACCTGTTACTAATGCGACACAACTACAGCGCCTTGTAGAAAATAGTGGAGTAAATAAGGTACTAGAAATAAAGGTAAGGCGCGGTAAGCAGACTACTAGCGTTTTTGTCCGCACCGATGAGCTAAAAACTGCTACTTAGTGATTATAGGGCGTAATCTAGAAGTGGGAAAACCCGAGGGAAGGTCTGCAAATCCTTAAGGCTCGGCCTTCCTCCGGAATCAAACCTAGGTGCAGAAGCGATTACAGGAGAGGACTACGATAAAAGATACACTAATAAATCTACCCGATCATCTAGCACAGGCAATCGCCAACACCCATAAAAACATTGAGCTGCAACGAGATAATCCTCAACTTTATCTAGAATTGGCAGAGCTCTACTGCCAACAAGGTGAGTGGGTCGAATCAATTGCCTGTTACCTCAAAGCGATTAAGATTAAACCGGACTGTGAGGAATTTCACGAGCAGCTGTGGTACTTATTGTTGTCTGCTCAGATCTCATTACAGCGATTAGAAGAAATTGATCGCTGTGCCCGTCAAGTGATAGAAGCAGCCACCATTTATAAGCAAGCCCTTGCGCTAGAGTCAGATGTCTTATCAGCCCAACCCCACGAAGTGCTGACAAAACAAGAAGGACTTGCTGAAGCGATCGCCCATTACAACTATGCCATCGAGAAGGGCATCGAATCAAAAATGACAGGGACAATCCCGGACATGGTCATTGCTTTGGCTGAGAAATTAAAACCAATACATTGGCAATTGCGCCAAGACTTTCAGTTCCTTGATTCCCTCCTTAGACAGCATCATATCCCTTACTGGGCTATTTCAGGAACATTAATCGGTGCTCTGCGACACGAAGGAGTCATTCCCTGGGATGATGACATTGATATTGAGATGACAGAGGGAGATTTCCAGAAATTATTTACTTTAAAAACTATCCTCAATGATCATGGTTTGTACTTTAGAAAGATCGAAAAAAATCTTTACAAAATAAGTGACGGGATTGACATCTATATCTATGAACAAAGGAGATTGCCCTCTGAAGGAAGAAATCCTCAGTATCGAGATCTCGATGAGATCTTTCCTTTGCGAGAGTTTCAATTCTACGATTTTAAGATTTATGGACCTAACCAGGCCGAGAGGTATCTCAAAAGAGGATACGGGCAAGACGTTTTAAAGGTTTGCAGGATTTGGAATCATCGTTGTTTGAATGTCGCACTAGCACCTGATCACGATCCGAAGGTATATTCATTGAGCACAAAAAAGGTTAAAATTATTTTAAATTTAGCTTAAAGGCTAGTTAAACGTGGTGAGATAAGGCTATTGAGCCTTTGCACTGGTTTCCCTAACTCCCCTGATTTCTTGCCCACCATGGAAGGGCTGGGAGCTAGTTAACCTTGTCATGTTTCTAAACACTGCTAGTCAAACTGCTAGTCAAGTAGTCTTGAAAGGCTATGAGCCGACAGGATCATCAGGGTAGGAAGAGCTAATCCTGAGTTAACTGTGTTTTGATTGGCTCATGATCGATTGAGATCCTTAACAAAGATAAAAAGCAAGCTTATTTCCTAGACCACTTTGGTCAAACATTGTTGCAATTTTAGGATGCCAAATGAAAACAACAGCACAATTAAAAACGACAGAACCTAGAAAAGCAACGCAACTTAGAAAAACAACACAACCTAAAAAAACGACACAACTTAGAACACTGCTGAACTCTAAGCAGTTAGAGTTTCTGATAGAGGCCCATGATGGAATCAGCGCTAAGATTGCTGAAGAGGCGGGCTTTCAGGGTATTTGGGGCAGTGGCCTCAGCATTTCTGCCCAGTTGGGTGTGCGTGATAACAACGAAGCAAGTTGGACTCAAGTCTTGGAAGTGGTTGAGTTCATGTCCGATGCCACTTCTGTTCCAATTCTGCTGGATGGGGACACGGGCTACGGAAATTTTAACAATGTGCAACGCTTGGTGAAAAAATTAGAGCAGCGTGGTGTGGCCGGTGTCTGTATTGAGGACAAACTCTTCCCCAAGACCAATAGCTTTATTAAGGGCACAGCTCAGCCCCTGGCTGACATGGACGAGTTCTGCGGCAAAATCAAGGCCGCTAAAGATGCCCAAAGTGATGATGACTTTGTCCTGATTGCCCGGGTAGAAGCGTTTATTGCCGGTTGGGGGCTCTCAGAAGCATTAAGGCGAGCCCAAGCCTATTACGATGCCGGAGCGGATGGTATTTTGATCCACAGCTCCTTGCATGTGGCTGATGAAGTGTTGGCCTTTAAACGGGAGTGGGGCGATCGCTCCCCAGTGGTGATTGTACCGACCAAGTACTACGCTACACCAACTGAAGTCTTTAGAGATGCTGGCTTCTCTATCGCCATTTGGGCGAATCACCTGCTCCGAGCTTCCGTGACGATGACCCAAAAGGTCGCTCAGACGTTAATGCTAGAGCAGAACCTGCTAAATGTTGAAGACAAGATTGTGCCTGTGTCTGAGATCTTCCGGCTTCAAGGGGTTGCGGAACACCTGGAAGCGGAGCAGCGATATTTACCCCAGAACCCTGGTGCTGGTAACCGCACGATTCTGCTAGCCGCCTCGCGCGGGATTGAATTGGGTCAGTTCACTAAAGATAAACCCAAGTGCATGGTAGCTCTGCACGGTCAACCCCTGCTATCACGGATTGTGGAAGAGCACCACAGTGTCGGTATTCAAGACATCACTGTGGTGCGTGGCTACAAAAAGGACGTTGTCAATTTACCTGGCCTCGATTATGTAGATAACGACGACTATGACACCACAGGTGAACTCGTTTCCCTTAGTCAAGGCTTGCAGGAGTTGCCCCAAGATGGACAGGATTGGATCATAGGCTACGGTGATGTTCTGTTCAAAAAGTACATTCTGCAAATGCTGTTAGGGGTTGATCATGACTTTGTGGTCATTATAGATTCGAGTCAGCACCGCCAAACCCAGCAAATCCGACCCGATTACGTTGCCTGTTCTCTACCCGACTCGACCCAGGCATTTTATCAACATGTTGATCTACAGCAAATCAGCGATCAACTGCCCGAGGGCGAAATCTGCGGCAGATGGACTGGATTGCTGAAAGTTTCCCAACAGGGGCAGCAGAAATTACAGGATACCCTTAATACTTTGCTCCAGTCAGAGCAGATGCGGCAACAGGGTCGAATGCCGACTCTGATTAATGAGTTGATCAGCCATGGCCATCGGGTACATGTGCTTTATATCAAAGGGCATTGGCTCGATATTGATCAAGTCGAAGATCTGTTCAAGGCTGGAAGTTTCTAAATGATCAAATCCGAATACTTTATCCGAGCGGCTCAGGAAAAAGGGTTTGGGTTATACACAGGGGTGCCTTGCTCCTACCTCAAATCTTTTATTAACACGGTCATTGACTCTGATCATCTCCGCTATGTAGGAGCTGCGAATGAAGGAGATGCTGTGGCGATCGCCTGCGGGGCCGAGTTGGCTGGAGTGCCCAGTGTGGTCATGTTTCAGAATTCGGGGTTTGGTAACGCTGTCAATCCCCTAACCTCCCTGACTCACACCTTTAAAATTCCTATCTTGGTGATTGTGACCTGGCGAGGACAACCCGGTGGGGCACCGGACGAACCCCAGCACCAGCTGATGGGAGCCATTACTCCCCAATTGCTAGATCTAATCCAGGTGCCATGGGAACCTTTTCCCACGGAAATAGACCAGGTTGAGCCGACTCTAGACCGGGCAGTTGCCCATATGCGGCAGCATCAGACGCCCTATGCCCTGGTGATGCAAAAAGGTTCAGTGGAATCTTGCCCGTTAAGCTCTCAATTAACCATGAAGCCCCTGTCGATCACCCCTGCTGATGCTCTCCCCCTTCAACAGGAGCCCTCCTTCACCCGTCGTGACATGCTGCAAGCCATCCAAGGGGCAACTGGACCTGAAGACATTTTGTTGGCCACCACGGGCTACACCGGTCGGGAATTGTATGCCATTCAGGACCAAGCCAATCAACTTTACATGGTTGGTTCCATGGGATGTATCTCCAGTCTCGGCCTGGGCATGGCCCTGGCTCAGCCCCACCGTCGAGTGATTGTGGTCGATGGAGATGGTGCCGCTTTGATGCGCTTAGGAGCCTTAGCCACCGTTGGCTATGAACGTCCGCCCAACTTGCGGCATATTCTCCTAGACAATCAGCGCCATGAATCCACAGGGGGACAGTCCACCGTGTCGGCCTCCATTGATTTTGGTGCGATCGCAAAAGCCTGTGGTTACGAACAGGTTGCTTTGGCCACAACCCCTGAGGAGGTGAAAGCTTTGACCCAAGACCCATGCGAGCAATTAATGTTCATTCACGCCAAGATTAAGCCTGGTATTCCTGACAAATTACCTCGGCCCCACATTACCCCCCTAGAAGTTGCTCAACGTCTACGGCAGTTTATAGAAGCCCGATAATCACACCTTGATTCGATCTGAATCCAGCCAAACTCTAAGCTTTACATCAACATGAACCGGACTATCTTACTCAACCCTGGCCCTGTTACCCTCAGCGATCGCGTGCGCCGTGCCTTACTCCAGCCAGACCTGTGCCATCGTGAACCTGAGTTTGCTGAGCTGACTCTAGATATCAAAGCGCGTTTAGCCAAGGTGTATCCCGCAGCCGCTGAGGAGTATGAGGCTATTTTACTTACCGGTTCCGGCACTTGTGCCGTAGAGGCAATGCTATCAACCCTGGTGCCTCAGGATGGCAAGGCTTTAGTGGTAACAAATGGGGTCTATGGTGAACGCATG
Organism: Moorena sp.; assembly: GCF_982860115.1. Classification (NCBI taxonomy): domain Bacteria; kingdom Bacillati; phylum Cyanobacteriota; class Cyanophyceae; order Coleofasciculales; family Coleofasciculaceae; genus Moorena; species Moorena sp. Next base: position 15,588 of record NZ_CEYLVT010000072.1, on the reverse strand, counting down.
GCAGCAATGATCAAGGCTCATGGTAAGTCCCTGGAGGTGGTCACTGCCCCCTGGCACGAGCCCATGAACCTGAAAGAAGTTGAAACGTGCCTGACTCAGGATTCAGCCATTACCCATGTGATTGCCGTTCATCACGAAACCACCACTGGACGGCTGAATGATGTCGCCCAGTTAGGTCAACTGTGTCAGCGCTACCATGTCGCACTGCTGCTCGATAGTGTCTCTAGCTTTGGTGCCGAGGCCATTGAGTTTGCCCCTTGGAATTTAGACGCCTGTGCGGCAACGGCGAATAAATGTCTGCATGGTGTGCCTGGTCTATCGTTTGTGTTGGTAAAGCGATCCATTTTTGAGGCTCGCCCCTCTGCCGCTGGAACCGTTTACTTAGATCTCTATCGCTATCATCAAGAGCAGGCAAGGGGCTATTCGCCCTTTACCCAAGCTGTACAGGTAGCCTATGGGCTCCAGGAGGCTCTCAAGGAAATGGAGGACATGGGTGGGCAGACAGCCAGACACAGCTCTTACAGTGAGCGTGCTCAGCAGATTTTGCAGACTTTGCAAAATCTCGGGGTCAAACCGCTCTTGGATGTGGAGGATTATAGCTGTGTCCTGACTTCTTTCAAATTGCCCCCAGGCTACAGCTATGCCCAAATCCATGACACCCTGAAAGAATCCGGTTTTGTGATTTATGCAGGGCAGGGGGGACTCAAAAACCAGATTTTCCGGATAGCTAATATGGGCGATATCCAACCGAGTGATCTAGACCGTCTGCTGGATTGTTTTCATGTTTTGTTTAAGAATTTAGGATCGAACACCCTGAGTGCTGCAGAAAAGATCACAGGTAATTATTCATGATGATACAATCTATCTCAATCAACGAGAAAACATTGACTATTGACTGGCAAAGTGGTTCTGATTCTACTTTCCACTATATCTGGTTGCGGGATAACTGCCAAAGTCCAAAGTCACTTCACCCAAATGGACAACGACTGCTTCAAACAGTCGATATTCCAGCAGATATTCATCCTAGCTCTGTGCAAGTTATCAAGGAACAGTCTCTAGAAATTGTCTGGGCTGATGGACACCAAAGTAGCTACAGTGCTGACTGGTTATATAACCATGTCTATGACATGCCATTGTCTGGCTCCAATAATGAGATGCAAATCCAGCTTTGGAATTGCTCTGTTGACATCAATTCACTCACTTTTGACTACCCAGAAATTATCTCTAAAGAAAGAACACTATATGATTGGCTAGTTGCCTTTTGTCAATATGGGGTTGCCTTTCTAAAAAATGTCCCTACTCAATTGGGTGCGGTGGAAAACATTGTCGATCAGTTTGGCTATATACATGAAACTAACTTTGGTCGCATATCTGATGTCAAAATTGTTACTAATGCCACGAATTTAACCTATACAAATGATTACCTGAGTCCTCATACAGATAATCCATATCGTGACCCCGCACCCACATTGATGCTTTTGCACTGCCTTTCGTCGGACGTTGAGGGGGGTGATAGCATCATCGTGGATGGCTTTCAGGTTGCAGAAAAACTACGTCAGAAAAACCCTAAATACTTTAAATTGCTAGCATCTATCCCTGTCAACTTTTGCTTTAGCGATCCAAATGTAGAAATCTCCGCCGAAAAGACAATCATACAAGTCAATTGGCGCGATGAGTTGACAGCAGTTTGTTTCCACAATGAATCCTTACAACCATTGCGTATGGATGCAGAATTGATGGGGTCTTTCTATGATGCCTATCGTACCTTCTTCGAAATGATAATGGATGTCAACAATCAGGTGCAATTCAAGCTACAACCAGGACAAGTATATATGGTGGACAATCGGCGAGTGTTGCATGGTCGCACAGCTTTTTTCAATACAGACAAGCGTCATTTACAAGGATGTTATGCAGGTATTGATGGTTTGTATAGTAAGCTGGCAGTGCTGAAACGACACATTATCGGTACTTAGACATTTTTTAGCCAAAAGCAGCCTCAAACCCATACATAGTAGTCTAGCGGCTTTCAATTTGGTGAGCTACATAGTTTCTGGTTTTAGGTAATAGGGAACAGGGCAAAAATATTGTGTACCTCATGAGGCAAAAAAACGCTATAGTCATTTTACTTCGCTTTACTTATTTTATTGATATACCTGGGTTTCAGTGATTTTTCAGTGCTTAGCTTATATCTGTTGGCAAGATTCAAATGGAAGCTATTTTTTTAGATTTTGATGGGGTAATCGTAGATTCTCTTGAAGAATGGTATCACATTGGCGTACTTGCCTATTATGGTATCGACAAAGCAACTCATGATAGTCAACATAAAGAATTATACAAAGATAATTGCCATCTACTTTATTCAGATGTGGATGAATATTGTTTATTAAAAGCCTTAGAAAATAAAAATATAAAAAGCTTCACAAAAATCCGGAAAGAAGTAGATAATCAAGAAATAGATAGTTATAGTAAACAATTCAAAAAAATTAGAAAATTTTATCAAAATAATCATTTAAATTGGTGGTGTGAGTTACATAGTCTTACTGATTATGGAAAAACACTGACAAATCCAAAAAACACCAAAGATTATTTTATTCTAACTCGTAAAAATATGGATGATGTTTTAATTTTGAAAAACCATTTCAAGATTAAAATACCCGATCGAAAAGTATTTGATTATAGTCATTCTGTAAAATATGGCGGTAAAGTAGATTTTATTGAAAGGTTTTTAGATAACCATCCAGACTATAATAAGGCTGTTTTAGTTGATGATAAAATAGAAAATTTGTGTGAATCTTCAAAAGTTAAGTGTTATTTCGCCTCTTGGGGTTATGGCAAAGGAAATAATGAATTTGAAACATATAAGGGTATTTGAATAGTAGTTAAATTTATGAAGTCTACATTACATATTTCAAGAAACTCGATAGATCAATGCATAGAAAAAATCATAATAAATGAACAAATAGACGGTAGTGTTATAGGTCCAAGTGTCTATTCAATGAATTGTTTTGCTCCCATTTACGAGCATGTTAATAAAAATAAGCTCCCGATCATTGTCCCAAAATTTCCTTTAATTTATTCAAATATTGATAAATTAAAATTTCCTACCAGTGGTCAACGTTTTTTAGTTTTTGGGGGGGGAAGTCTCATAGATTTTGTAAAAGTTTGTGCTAAACGGGATAAAATTTCTTTAACTGTTTTGTTATCTTCTATTTCAAATGATGGTTTTTCATCTAATTTTAGTTCATTAAAGGCCGATGAAACGTCATATAATCAGAGTTATCCATCAAAAGCACCTCAGTCTGTTTATGCTTGTTTGCCCTTATTAACTAAGCACATGCCACATAAATTTTGGGTTAGTGCTCTGGGTGAATTATTATCAAAATTGAATGTGTGGGAGGACTTAAAAGTTGATAATAAAGTCAAGGAATTTGATCAAACACCTTTTTATCAAATTGAACGATTTATCAACAAATACACGAAACGTAATGAAAACTCATTAATCGAAATAATCAAACAGCTTTACTCATTTTCTTTATTAATGAAAAATGATAGTAGTTGGTGTAGCCGTTCTGAACACGAATTTGAGAAGTTATATGCAGCAGATAGTGACATGTCACACGGTCAATTAGTTTTAATGGGTGCTTTAGTTGCTATGAAGATAAGATGTATTTATAAATTACCTGATTTATATGAGCGGTTATTATATTATTGTCGAAAATTAGAAATAACCTTAGAATTAAAACAAGGATTTGATACTATTATAGAATCAAATACTTATAAAAGAATGAAAAAACTATCTTCAGTACGACCTGAAAGATTTGGGCTGTGGAATCTTGTCGATTCCACAACCGTTGACTGGAAAATGATTATCAAAGAAATAATAAAGGAGTTATAGATATCGTGATTAAACCGAATCACATTACATTATTTAGATTGATTTTAATTTTTCTAGCTTTTGTTTTATGGTATCTTGTTCCCCCTCAATACTATCTGTATATTGGTGTGTTATTTTATATAGCATTTTTATTGGATGCTGTTGATGGGTGGTTAGCTAGAACAAAGGACTTAAAAACAGATTTCGGTAAGTATTTCGATCCGATTGTAGACTATATAGGTTTCCTAGCATTCTATGTCATTAGCATTGAAATGGGAATTCTCCCTGTATGGTTTGTTTTTCTAGCTCTGACAAGAGACTTTTTAGCAACATTTGCCAGACAGATATTAAATTTAAATAATATTGTAATTGAAGCCAATGTTATTGCTAAATTAAAAGCCGTATATATTGGTTATCCCTTGGTAGGGCTTTATTGGTATAAAATTTATGGGTTTTCAAGTCAATGGTTGTTTATCGTTATTGGGTTACACATACTACTAGAAGGTCGAATTTTTGGATATTCTGATCCTTTAGAAAATCGTTGGAATTCTATAATATTGTGTTTCGCGACTATTGCAGTAGTTACCTTAACTACATTAAGACCTGTAAATGAGAGTCTTTTTGATTTGACTGTGTTATTCATACTTATAACTCAATCATTGATCTGGGTTTCTGGTATTAAATATTTATGGGATGCCAGAGAGTATATCATGAAATCATTTGAATCAAACTAATCACTTTAAATAGTTTTACAGTCTGTAAAAACATTGATAAATAAATATGCTATATTATCAATGAACAATAAGTAATTATAGTTATAATTAAAGAGCATAACTAATGACTAATAATCAACAATCCCAATTCTTATCTAAGTGGTCAAACAGATGGAACACTGAGATCGCAGAAGTTGAAAAAGAATATGATACTTTAGCTCAAGTATATGAAGATAAAGTCTTGAATTGGCAGTATGCTTGTCATCAGGTTGCTGCTGAACTGGTGGCAAAATTTGTTGCTACCGATGGCAAAATTTTGGATCTCGGATGTGGAACGGGACTTGCTGGACAAGCTCTTCGAGAACAAGGTTATCAAACCATAATTGGAGTTGACATTTCCCAAAAATCTTTAGACATTGCTAGGGATAAAAATATTTATACTACTCTATATAAAGCAGATATACAGCAAGAACTGCCATTTCAAGATCATGAATTTGATGGAATCATTTCCACTGCTGTGCTTACTAATATGGAAACGTCAAATGTGTTGTATAAGTTTTGCAGATTAGTAAAACCGGGAGGATATCTGGTGTTTACAAACCGAGAGGATATCCACTATCAAAAACAATTCGACGTTACCTTGGAACAGATGGAGTCAGAAGGCATTTTAAAACCAGCCTATCTTTCGCCACCACAACCCTATCTTCCGAATAATCAGGATTATGCAGAGAAGATCAAAGTTCTTTATTGTGCCTATCAGCTGTGCATTTGATGTCTCTGTGGGCTGTTCCCGAAGCTTGCGCCTTAGCTCATAGCACCGCAGATTCTAAAAGATCTTTAATTCACGTCCTTCTAGGAATTAAACGATGGAGGCTCTCAACTCGGTTTCTTGTAGGCATAAACAAAGGTTGTTTGCCCCAATTTTTGGCGCAAACTTTCCCGTTTCTCAAGATAGTGAACGATGCTTCCATCCTTGTTCATATTTCGCACTCGCTCCAATACTTGTTCTAATTCCGCTTCCTTTGCCAAAGACCAAGTAGAATCACCATTCCGATAGGTTGGCTTGAGCGGGCCTTCTGGGTCAAGGTAATTGTCACCTTGCATCACAGCATGAATTGGCACAACAATGCCCCCAAAGCAAAAGCCAGCTTGATCCAATTTCTGAGTAATGCATGCTATTGGTGGCATACGTTTAGCGATTCTCGATACCGCGTCTGGAATCAGATCAGCCCACCAAAATCCATCATAAACCTGTGGATGACTGCTGGTATTACACACAAACACGCCTTGGGGACGCAGCACTCGATACGCTTGCTCAAACACCATGGCCAGTTCAGGAAAATTTTCCTGAGCTGCGTCCTCCGAACCCAAGTGATGGAGAACCTGGTTACACATTATCCCATCAAAGGTCTCATTCTCATAGGGAAGATCGATAAGACTGCCTTGATCTAAGTGAATATTGGGGTCATTGCGGAACTTTTCTGTTGCTTGCGCCAACATTCCCCCATTGAATTCTAGACCCCACAGGCTATTGACTTTGCTCTTCAAGGCTTGGATATAGTTTCCAGTACCACACCCACCATCCAATATCACCTGCTCTGGCAAAGGACGAGGGGTAGTCGCAAAGCAACCCAATAAAATCTCAACCCCGATTGGGATACGAGTGGTGTCGTAACTTTTGGATGTATCCTGATAGTTTTCATATTCCTTTATCATGGCTTTGCTTTGACCATTTTCGGTACCATAGATGATGTTCTATGTACTCAGACTACTAAATTAATGTATGCTTGTATACCATAGATATGGTTTTAAGAGATAGTTCAAGGCGTAAAATATTGCAGAACAACTGGTACAAAATCTCGAATCTCAGACAGGTCGATGAGATAGAACAGCCAACGTTGCTCTCGTTGCTGGTTGCAAATGGCTATGATACCCAATTCTCAGGTGTTCAGGAATCAGCCTGGATGACCTATGTGCAGCATATCGCGGAGGAGCTCAACATCACCCGAAAGGATTCATTGTTGGAAGTCGGGTGCGGCGCGGGTACCTTTCTCTATCCGTTTTACCAACAAGGAAACCCAGTCACGGGGATTGATTACTCAGCAAATTTGGTCAAATTGCCCTAGCTGCCATGCCCCAAGCCACGATCAGTGTGGGAGAGGCCATTGATCTGCCCAGGGAGTCTAACTTCGATGTTGTGCTGTCAGGGTCGGCTACGACAATAGCAAATACCGTTTCAATGTCTTGATTCATAAACACTAATGAAAGTAGAAACAGCCGTTATTCTAGCTGCTGGTATGGGCACTAGACTGCAGGAAATCGGGCAATCGGCTCCTAAAGGGTTTCTCCAGTTGGGAGAGCAACCCATTATTGAGGAATCGATCGAGCGCCTGACTGCCTGCGGTATGCAGCGCATCATCATTGTCACTGGTCATTTATCCGACTTTTATGAGCGTCTGCAGCAACGTTTTAATGATCAGATATTGACGGTTCATAACCCACACTATGCCGAATCAGGTACCATGTATTCCCTCTATTGTGCCCGTAAGCTGATTGAGGGTGATTTTCTGTTGTTGGAATCAGATCTGATTTACGAACAGCGTGCTTTGACAGCAGTCTTGAACTTTCCTAAAGACAATGTAGTCTTGCTATCTGGCCAAACCAATGCTGGCGATGAAGTCTATGTGGAAACCTCAGGTGAGACAATCGTTGCGATGTCTAAAAATAAGGCTGAACTGGGGAGTCAAATTGCTGGTGAATTGGTCGGTATTTCTAAAATATCCCAGCCTTTGTTTCAAAGCATGTTGGCGCAAGCTACCCTAAGATTTAAAACGAGCCTCAAGGTGAATTATGAAACTGATGGGCTGATAGCAGCAGCAAAATCCTATCCATTATACTATACGGTGATTAGGGATCTACTCTGGGCAGAAATTGATGACCGATACCAGTTTGCCAGAGCAACAGAGCAAATCTATCCAGCAATTCTCCAGAAAGATGCTCAGTAATGTAAGCCTATGCGCTACGCGCAGGCTACGCCAACAGCTAATGCCCATAGCGCAGGCTAATTGAGCTGCTTATGCGCTATGGGTTACGTCCCCTTCTTAAGCACTGTTAGCTACCCATAGCCGATTTGGTAGCAAACGTGATAATGCCAACACCAACAACAACCAAAAAGAAAGCGAAATATACAAACGTCTTTGAATAGGGTTTGTTTGCCATTACTTGATCGTTACTACTCTTGTTACTATTCATAGCTCCTCGAACAGAAAGAAATAGTAAAGGAAGAGAAACAATCATTCCCAATACTTCAATTACAAATAGCGCCTGAGGCATTGGATCTGGTGAGACTGGAAATAGTGTTCCTAAATCTAGGGCGTATACGAAAAAATAGGACATAGCACATAAGCTAGACACAATAAACGCCCACTTCAAATCTTTGAAAATAAAGTAAACAATCAAAAGGCTGACTATCACTAGGGAAGTTAAGAAGGTATTAAATGCCCCCAATATCAACGGGTCAATGTGTGAGAAACTCCTTGTTTCAATCGAGCCACCAGGAACGAGAGATGCCAACAATCCAAACGATAAAACCAAGAGTGCAGATACCAGATGTCTAATAGTTATTGTCATTGTAATTACCTCACAACTATAATTATTCCTGTCAAACACCACAAATCAGTGGCAGCAAATCTTATCGCGTTTCCCTAGGGGGATAAGGGGTTTCCTTAAGCAAATGACTGACCAATATTTTTAGAAAAAACAAAGGCAGAAACCATTCCAGACCAGGAATTGGGGGAAATAGATAGCGATCGCCCAACAGCCCTAAGCTATAAAGCCCTAGGGCCACTGGACGTTGAAGATAGAGGGGAGACCGCAAAATCAAGACTGATGCCCCCAACAGGTAGCTGGAAACACCGATAAAGAATCCCCAATCTCCCCCACGAAAGAGCAGCGTCACTAACAAGACATGGATGACATGAATAGACACAAATCCTAAATGCTGCTGCCAACCTTGTTCCGGTCGGTGATACCAAGCCTTAGCCGTGGAGGTAGCATTGGTGAGGACACCCCCCACTAAATCCAGGGCAAGAAGAGCGATCAGTCCTAATTGCAACGGAGTCCACTGTATTGGAAGGGTCAGGGCGTAGCTTGGAGCTGCTACCAAAGCCACCAGCGACGGTACAAATTGTATGAGCAACTCAGCTTGGGTTGCCCCTGGTCCGGTGAAGCGATCAAGCAAACCTTTCAGACCAGAGCGAGGGGAGGGACAAGTCAGCTCAGAGTGCATCCGCTTAACCTCATAACAGTTGTTATACAATAAATATAACAACTGTTATGATAAGCTGTCAATAGGCATTGAAACTTTGTTTCTGTCCCACTTTATATCTGGTGTATATCTGGTTAGTTTCCGTTAATGCTCATGTCCCAACAGGATCGCCGCCTTGAAGTTTCTGAAGCCGCCTGGCGAGTTATTGTCCGAGAAGGGTTAGATCGCACCAGTATGCGGGCGATCGCCCAAGAGCTGGGTTGCACCACTGGAGTTGTTACTCACCACTTTCGAGATAAGCAGGAGCTTATTCTGTTTGCCCTTAATCAAGTAACTCAGCGTCTGCAAAAAACGATGCAGGCTGCAACAGAGCAAGCTAGGGGAGTCGATCGACTAGTAGAAATGCTATCTGCGTTTTTGCCACTAGACACTGAACGGCAAGATATTCTCAAGGTCTGGGTGGCCTTTTTGGGGTATGCCATTGGACGAGAATCATTGATGGCTGAGCATCAACAGAGTGCTGCTCAGCTCCGTGAGGTGATTATTCAAGAGTTGAAAGCTCTACAGTCAGCCAAACTGATTCGAGCTAACATAGAGCCAGAGTTAGAAGCCAACGCCCTGTTAGCCTTAGTGAATGGGGTTAGCCTAGACTCCCTGATTCAAGCCAAACGCCTTAGCCCTGACCAGCAGCAGATTGTCATTCGGCGCTACGTTAACGAGTTACTGTCTACCGATGCTATCCCTGGCTCTGGTAATTCCTAAATTTAGCACATTGATACAAGCAGCCAAAGCTGTTGTAGTCAACTCTAGCATGCATGCCTCTTGCCAATGCCATTGCGCGTAGCGCTATACATTGTAAGGGTTACAGAGATTGAAATTATGCAATTAATTCTGTGTAGTTGCTTAGGAACCTATTACCAATCTCATTCCCTCCAAAGTTGATGAACTTACCAGCTATATTGGAACCGAAAAATAAACCATTTCTGTTAATGTTATTAGTAATTTCGGTTCCTCTGATCACGACCGTGGGTCCGTTAAGGAAAAATGCAGGTGGAGTAATCGACAAGCCACCACCATAGCCGATACCATCATTGTTACTGTCAGCAATATTACGAGTGATTGTATTGTTGACCACGTACATCGTATTAGCCTCATCGACGAAAATGCCGCCGCCATTTACTTCTGCTGAGTTACGACTAATCTGATTGTTGACCAGCAGCACATCATTATAAAATCCAACCACATTGACACCACCGCCATTGCCTCCTGTTACGTTGTCAATAATCCGGCTATTATATATTTCTACAAAATTATCATTGGCTATAAAATCTTCAAATGGGTTTTCTCCCTTACTACCGATTTCTATGCCACTTTCCTGGTTTTTGCTGATAGTGCTACGAACCACCCTGACATTTTGATTTGCAGCATTTACATCAATACCCTGACCCTGATTTTGGCTAATGGTGCTGTTCCTTACTAATACATTAGTGTTGTCTCCATCGATATGGATCCCATCTGATCTGTTATTTGTGAAAGAACTACCGAGCACGTTGAGATTAGTGTTGTTTCCCTGGATATCAATCCCATCGCTGTCGTTGTTTGTAAAGATACTATCAATCACTTCCAAATTGCCGTCATTTACCTGGATGCCATCTTCTCCCTCAGAAATTGTCAGGTTTGTGACGGTAACATTCGCCCCATTGCTAATGGTAAAGATATCAAAAGACCCACCGTCACCTTCGACAGTGATTTGATCAGCATCTTCTCCAACAATAGTAACACTGTCAGTAATCTCGAGTGTCCCTAGGATAGGCTCTAGAGTAATCGTCTCTTCAGTTGGTTCAATTTCAAATAAAATTGTATCTTCACCAGGAGAATTATTGGCTGCTTCAATGCTTTCTCGTAAACTGGTAAGTCCATCGTTTGGATTAATTTCGTCAGCTGTGGTATTTACTGTGAAAACTGCCATAGTTAGTAATCTTTATTTTACTGATCAAGCTGATGGTTTTACCCTGTCAGGTATTATCTCTAAATCATCCCATAACAGAAATTTTTTGAGAATTAATAAATCGCCTGGTTATTTAATCAAAACTGTTAGTGAAAGAGTGACAGGTTGACTACAACTTACCTAAGTCTATCCCATTTTTATAGTTGCTTATTTAATTTTATAACTATTAATAGTTTATTTATTATGATTTAATACTATTAGTTTTTAATAAACAACAGCTTATCCCCTCGACAACAACTGGTGTCGAGGGGATAACTAAGCAATAATGTCACCTATGTTCCTAATTGGACTTTGGACAAACTCCCTATTAAGGTAAGCTCTAATTGAAAAATTTTGCTTGGTTTGAGGCTACCTTAGGCTCTGCTTAACCAATAACTTTTTAACCAATAAGTTTGAGGTTTGAGGCAAAAACTATTTTTACCCCTTCTGCAAATTTATTCCTACAGCAACTATCTCCTCAGGTTCAGATTCCGATAAAACAGAGTCTCTGTAAGCTTTTGAGAGGTTTGATGCTCTAGGGATAGATGTTTGCTCCCCTTGGTTTTGTCCAAAGTCCAAGCCAGATCTAAGTTAACTCAATTTCTAAACTTGAATGTCATTACCTGCAATGTCATTACCTCCAAGGTTGAAGAAATTACCAAATACATTGCGAGACTCACTTTCTAGGTCAAGGTTATTGATAATTTGGGTTGCTCTGATCCCAACAATAGCCCCCAAACCAATAAAGAGACCACCACCATCGCCGGTAGCATCATTGTTACTGTCAGCAATATTACCAGTGATTGTGTTGTTGCCTAGGAACATGGTATTTCCACTCTCGACAGAAATGCCGCCGCCATTGACTGCTGCGGAGTTACCAGTAATCTGATTGTTGAGCAGCTGCACTTCGTTATCAATGCCAAGGACACTGACACCACCGCCACTACCTCCTGTCAAATTGTCAATAATATCGCTCTTGAATATCTGTACAACGTTGGTATTTACTTCTCCCGAAGTACCGATTTCTATTCCAGTGTTCTCGTTGTTGATTATAGTGCTATCAATAACCTTTACATTTTGACCTACGGCATTTATATCAAAACCATTGTCTCCATTGCCGCTGAAGGTGCTGTTGATAACAAATGATGTCGTGTTGTTTCCGTTGATATCGATACCATCTTTTTCGTTGCTTGTGAAAGAGCTACCGACCACGTTGAGATTAGTGTTCTCTCCTGCAATCTCGATGCCATCGCTTTTGTTATTTGTGAAGATGCTATTAATCACGTTTAGATTACCATCATCCACCTGGATCCCATCCTCTCCCTCAGAAATTGTCAGGTTTGTGACGGTAACATTCGCACCATTGCTAATCGTAAAAATATCAAAAGACCCACCGTCACCTTCGATAGTGATTTGGTCAGGCTCTTGAAGTCCAACAATATTAACACTTTCGGTAATTTCGAGTGTCGCTTGATTTTCGAGTGTCGGAAGATTAGGGATATCAGGAAGATTAGGGATATTAGGAATACTGGGAATAGTAGGAATACTGGGAATAGTAGGAATACTCGGAATATTAGGGAGATTAAGAGGATTAGAGTCTAGAGTAATCGTCTGTTGACCTGGTTCAAGTTCAAATACAATTGTATCTTGACCAGGAGTATTATTCGCTAGCGCGATTGCTTCTCGTAAACTGATGAGCCCATCAGAAGGATTAATTCCGTCAGCTGTGGTATTAACTCTAAAAACTGCCATAGTTAGCTATCCTTATTTTACTTATAAAGCTGATTTTTTTCCCCATGTCAAGTATTATTTATAACTCCAAATATAGCGTTTATCATAGCTATGAGGTACACATAATTTTTTGCATTTTGCCTCTTGCATCTTTCCTCTTCAATGCGCCCTGCTCCCTAAAACCCATAAACTTGTACCTCATGAGTATAATTGCTATATATAAGTTTTTTTTGGAGAATAAATCGCCCGTTTTTTTGATAAGACAGTTATTGACAAGTTGACTTCAACTTATCTAAGTATATCCAATTTTGATAGTTTTATTATTTCATTTTTGAACAATTAATTGAGGTTCAAAAAAAATGATGAAAAATAAATATTGAGCAAATTTAATAATTTAAAAAAAAATCCTGTCAATGTCTGAAAATAATTTACCAAAAATAAATTGGGTGAAAAAAATATTCGAGATGGTCACAGAGCTATAGCATTTTATAATAAAAACGCTATATGATTGCGATTAAGTATTAAACAATCACATGACAGCAGCACAGCTAGACAATCCCAAGCCCAACCAACAAAACAACAGTCTCCTACACATAGAAAACCTACAGATGCACTTCCCTATCACCCAAGGAATCATCTGGCAAAAGCAAATTGGCTCCATCAAAGCTGTCGATGGACTCAATTTCGATATCAACCGTGGCGAAACTTTAGGCTTAGTAGGAGAATCTGGCTGTGGCAAAAGTACCACCGGACGAGCGATCCTACAACTATACCGTCCGACAGCTGGTCATGTTTACTTTGAAAATATCGACCTAACCCAGCTAGAGCCTGAATCCCTGCGCCAGATGCGCCGCCGGATGCAAATGATTTTTCAAGACCCCTATGCTTCTCTCAATCCCCGGATGACCGTAGGAAGTATTGTTGGTGAACCCCTGCAAATCCATGGGTTAGCCACCGGTAAACAAAAACAAGAACGAGTCCAGTCCTTACTAGAGGTGGTAGGACTCAATCCCGAGTTTATCAATCGCTATCCCCACGAATTCTCTGGGGGTCAGCGTCAGCGGATTGTGATTGCTCGCGCCTTAGCTTTAAACCCTGACTTTATCGTATGTGATGAACCGATTGCTGCTTTAGATGTATCCATTCAAGCCCAAGTGGTTAACTTGATGCAGTCGTTGCAAGCAGATATGGGCTTAACTTATCTATTTATTGCTCACGATTTAAGTATAGTGCGCCACATTTCTGACCGGGTGGCAGTAATGTACCTAGGCAAAATAGTAGAACTGGCAGATCGCGTCTGTTTATATGAGAACCCCTTGCATCCCTATACCCAAGCATTAATCTCAGCCGTACCAATTCCTGACCCTGAACTTGAGCGTCAACGGGAACGTATTATCCTAACAGGGGATGTACCCAGCCCCAGCAATCCCCCCAAAGGTTGTCGGTTTCACACTCGCTGTCCTATGGTAATGGATACTTGTCGGCAAGACCCAGAACCAGAGTTTAAAGATGCAGGTGGAGGCCATTATGTTGCCTGTCATTTAGTCCATTGACAAAACGACTAACCACTCAAAAAACTAATGTTCGTCCATCGCAATGGATCGAGAGCAACGCCAATTACTCGGTAGAGCCGAAGGCCATCCCATCCGCAGGGCTTCTGGGCAAATGGTATGAATGGTCAGCTGGCAATCAATTAGCTGCAAGCCTTCCTTTTCTACCTGCTTCATCCCTTGTTTCAAGATTGAGTCATTCTTGAATTCAACGGTCTGGTTACACTGAATACACACCAGATGATGGTGATGATGGGGAAAAGGCTGATTGAGTTCATAATGTTTATGCCCTTCTGCCAACTCCAATTCCCGCAGGATGCCCATCCGTGACATTAACTTAACGCTACGGTAAATTGTAGATAAGCTGATTCCTTCTCCTCGTTGGTCGAGCAACTCGTGAAGTTCCTCAGCACTCAGATGGGTTCCTCTAGGTAAATTTTGGAAAACGTGGAGAATGGTCTCCCGTTGCGGTGTCATACGCCAACCTCGAGCATTGAGTTCGGCCTTGAGTGAAGCGGCTGTATAGTTTGCCATGGTAACCCTCTCAAAAACGAGCCATTATTGACAATATTAAATAATTATTTATCTCACTTGCAAGAAAATTTCCTAATTGAGAATAAATAGTAAAGGATTATTGGTTACTTTTGAGAATAGGGCACGACACGGATGCACCTCGGATACAGGGATACGCCGAAAATACCAAATCCAGCTAAGGGATCCGGATTTGGCAAATAAGTTAGGAAAAGGGCGAATCAGGGAAAGAGGGGGCACACAGGGAAGACAGGGAACAGGCAAAGGGTAAGCAGATTGGCCATAACCCTTGTGCCTTGTGGCTTGTAAGTTATGACTATGTTATTGTCCCCTCTCCCTAGATTTTGGGGATTGATGCTTAAAACTTGCAATAAGCAAGCACACAATACCTAAGTTGATACACACATCGGCCACATTAAATACCGGGAAGTTAATCAACCGAAAATCGAGGAAATCCACAACGCAACCCGTTACTGTCTGGTTATCTACCAAACAACTGTTGAAAAAACGGTCTATGCCATTCCCTAATGCTCCTCCCAGTATGAAGCCATAACCAAGCTGTTCCAACCTAATCAGCTTTGGTCCAAACCAAGCTAGGGCGATTAAACCAAGACTCACAGCTAAGGACAGCCAGCGCAACCAACTGCCGTCTTCACTAAAGAGACTGAAAGCGGCACCAGTATTAGTCACATAGGTAAAGTGAAACACCCCTTGCCACAGGGGTAGAGTCTCAGCCAATTCAAAATTCTGCACCACCCAATATTTAGTCAGCTGATCCAGAATCAGACCAATAGCAGCAGCAAACCAAAACAGGGGGTTTCTTTTCATTAGTCATTAGTCATGATAGCATTTATTGATTGGGTGAGGTACTTACACAGATGGGTTTTAGGGAGTAGGGAGTAGGGAGTAGGGAGTAGGGAGTAGGGAGTAGGGAG
>NZ_CEYLVT010000071.1:0-31207 GCF_982860115.1 Moorena sp. | reverse complement strand
TACTCCCTACTCCCTACTCCCTACTCCCTACTCCCTACTCCCTACTCCCTAAAACACCGAATTGATAACTTGTATATTATCGGTAGTAAAATTCAAAATCTTTTAATGCTGCTACTCTGGCTCGATTAAAATTATAGTGATAGCCCAGTTTGCGTTTCAAAGAAGCCCAAAACGTTTTCTGTGTTTTTTCATGAGAAGCATCTAGATGTTTCTTGACTTCATAAACCTTGTCCCAGCTAGAACTTCTGGTAATACTCAATCCTGCCTTAGCAGCAGCTAGTCCTAAGGTAATACCTGAGCCAGCATGAATACCTTTTAACTCAAAATAGCGCCCGATCATACCCCATTGTTTAATAAATTCTTTTTCTTTGCCACCATCTTTAGAAACAAAAAATAAAGATTCTCCTATATAAATTGCTTTGTCTAAGGGGATATCTAACTTAGAGGCTATCTGTTTAAGGGGCTTTAATCGTTCTGGATTATACTTTTCTACATGCTCGATAAGATTTCCTTGATGTCCTGCCGTAATTCCAGGTAGTACTTCAAGAGTTTCAGGTAAGCTACCTATAATTCTGGTGTCAGCATCAATTTGTATAGCAACAGAAAACCTTGACAAAGCCTTCTCAATCTCAAAGCGTTTGTCATGATAACAATGAAGAATTCCTGTTTGCTGATGTTTAAACGCTACAACGTTCTTACAGTTATCAAAATCCTTGACATCATCTGTGGCAACTATTAATAATTTTCCTGGAGCATACTTTTCTAAATCTGCTGCTAGTTCCTTGGCAAGAGAGCGATACTTACTACGGAGAGCTAAAGTACAGAAGCAAAAATCTTTTTCTGGCTTAATCATAGTCTTCTCCAAAAACGGTTTTTTCCTTCCTATCTCTGGGTGCGCGTTCCCTTGGCGACAGAACATCGCGCCTTGTCGCACCACTTTCTCAATCCAGAGTCTGAGCTGAAACTTATCCAGCTGATTTTCCGACTGCCAATCACCATGTAATGGCTTAAACAGTCGTGGCTGAAGCTATAGTCTCAAGCTCTAGCTACCTGAGCTATCTCAGGAGAGCTTACTTATATAATTCCCAGAAATAAAAAGTTATTCACAGTATTGATAGATACCAAAAGTCCCATCAATCTGAACTATCAGTCGATTAATAGACTTTGACCAATTAATTTTTATATGTATCGAATCGATGAGCGCAAACTTTTTATGCAAAATGGCTGCTGCTTTTGCGTTCCCGTAGCGGCTCTTTTGGAGCATCCCATTTCTCCCACGGCCTAAGATAGCCCAGCCTTGAAAACAACCCAGCCGTAACTAGTCAACTTCTGAGGTGATAACTATATCTCAGATGACACTGGTGAATGTATCGCTAAATGTATACCAGTTTACGGCTGAAGTTGTTGTTTAGTGATATTGACCACAACGACAGAAGTCAAAATAGATTTCCGTTTCAAATACGCTTGAGCAAGCTTAACCCATGAGTATCAGTGCCACAGGTATTAAATAGATTGTAGGTAGCACTCAACTGTTTCACCTGCTTAGTTTGTTTTGGACTAGGTTGCCAGGGTTCAGGATTGGTGTAGGCATAGTAAGTTTCAACACCATCAATGCCTAAGTTGGCTATAGCAGCAATTAACTCATCTGCTGACTTACGGTAACGGGCTGGATGAGCCAACACTGCTAAACCACCAGCCTGATGGATAGCATCAATCACTGCACCAGCCTCAGCATCATTTCCAGTTGGTGCGATGCCAGTGAAATAGCGCTTTAAACTAGGATGTTCTGGATCAAAAGCATAGCCAAGGATATGAACCTCATTATTCAGGAGGTTGGCGGTAATTTCGACACCAGTCCAGAACTGGGGTAATGAATCACAGAAAGATGACTCCTGCTGCCATTTTTCTATGCAAGCTTGAGCAACTTGATAACCACTAACGGAATGGTGATCGGTGATGGCAAGTCCCTTAAGACCAATGGTAATTGCTTGCTTGATCAACTCTTCCGGTTTGAGCCGACCATCAGAGTAAATCGTGTGCATATGGAAATTGTAGCGATAGGGACAGCTATCAGGCTCAATCGTTTCCCACACTTGCCGGAGAGCTTGTTGATTTTTTGCTGCTATCTTAGGTGAAGCAGACCCTTGAGCAATATTGACTACCATAGATACTTACTGTAATGACTATTGGTTGATTGACCAGATTGGATCTGCAGCCGCGAAATACTTTTAAGGGTCTAGGCCAATGGTTTAATCGCTCTAGGTTTAATCGCTCTAGGTTTAATCGCTCTATGCTTCTGACAAGCCTATGAAGCGCCCCGACTTGAGCACGGAGGCTGTCAACTGCCCCTGGTGTACCTAATCCCGAATTCCATTAGCCTAAAACCTAGAATAAAAATAAATAGAAATACGCGGTACGAGTTTTCAGTTGTTAACATAACCTTAGCAAACTTAATACTTTGTCGGTGTTGGCATAACTACTTAACCTTTACCTAACTCTCCTCCTTAGTTAGTTGCTCCAAGGAGATGTAAGTCTAATTGCCATGGCCAATTTCTGAGTTACGAATCTTCCAAGCTAGTTCCAAAACCTTAGTCCAGCGCTTTTGCACTTGTTTTTGGGTACACTTGAGGGCTTTGGCAATTTCTTGATCACTCTTTTGCGCCTGTTTCAGGGGCAGTAACGCTAGCTGTTGGCTATCGAGTTGGGCCACAAAGGTGTCCCACTGCTTCGATGACATCCCTAGTTTTTGATCCAGGTCTGCTCCTAGCCATTGGTGTACCAATTTCCACTGAGCTGAACGAGAGAACTTTTCTACATGGTACTTAAAGCGCTGTTGTAGATAATCCCGCTGACGGGGTGTTAGACCCATGATTTCGTCAATCTCTGGTGCAGCAAGGTCTTGCAGCTTTAGCACTAGATAATCAGCACAGTCATTATGACCGTTAGACTCTAGGTATTTGATCAACTCAGAGATAATGCGATCGCGTAAAACAGCATCGCTGGGGTCAATGGTTTTCTCAATCAGGTTTGAGCGTACCTGTTGTACAGTAGCTGAACGGTTGTGCTCTTGGGCTTCTTCATCCCTACCATACTCCACAGCCTGTTCAATATCCACAGGGGTTTCATTAGGCTGACGTCGGGAAAAGCTTTGTGCTCTGAGTACAATCAACTGCTGGCTACCGCGACCTCGTAGGGTAATGCGTCGCTTAGCATATTGCTCACTAAAGCCCATGTACTCTGCTAGTTCTAGCTGGGTACGGGGAGTGTAGTCAGAATCAACAGGATTTTCCCGGCGGAAGGCTTTGAGGCACTCAGCGTAAAAGTCCTGTAAAAAGTCCTCAATCAAATTGTATCGAGCAGAAAAGTTTAACTGAGATTGGGACGGTGCCACATGGCGATAAACCATGGTACTCAGGGTACTATGGAGTTCCACACGACCCTGCCGAGAACCTAGTTTGTAGTATGACAGACACTTGTGCAGTCGGTGACGTGCTAGATTCAACTTCCAAGTATCAATTTCACCGGAATTCTGGATGCGATCGCTCTTAGAACAAATCCGTTCTACCTCCAAGGTGATCCGGTGGGCAACCGCTTGAATACTTCTGGATTTAGTTCCAATTTCCGACTGGAGTTCCTCCACTAAGACCTGGGTCAAGTTTTGGGTTTGATTATCTAGAGTAATTTCCGGAGCCTGATTGTTAGTGGCGGAATTTTGATTATTAGTAACAGTTTTGACTTGCATGGTATTGCCCCCAAAAATAGATTCACAGAATTGCCATGAAACAAGCAACAGAGGAAATGTGTGTGAATGTGATCTACAAACCTTGGAGTGGTTCGCTGTCCTTTGTCCTTGTCCACCCTAAATGTAGACTCGTGAGTCTAGCCCTGATCGGGTGAGTGTGTGACTCTCTCAGCTGACTAGTTTTAACCCCTAGCACTCCTGTAGTTTCCGTAGGATTACCTAAGGCTGAAATCCTTACTAGATATAGCGTTCAAGACTTTCGACCATCAAGCTGATTTAGGATGACCAAAACCTGAGCAGTGGTCAATCCAGAAACTGACTGAACTAGTGATGACTTTTCCGTAAACGACTAAGGTTTTGTTGTAGTCAAGTGGTGCTTGATACTCTCATTACCCAACCTGAGCTGACTAGTTAATCACTAGCTAAAGCACTACCTAAATCCAAGCGTACGCTTCCTCCCATCCCAAACCCTGCCGCACCATCATCGGTTCTGAACCAGTCAGGTCGAGGATAGTTGAGACTTGAAATCCCGGTTCTAAGTCATTGTCCACAATGATGTCTACGAGACCATCGAGAGCATCAAATAGTTTAGCCCGTTCCAATCCCACCGTTGGAGTATCACCATCCTCATTGGGTAGATGAGCCGAGGTAGAAATAATTGGATGACCTAGAGCTGAAAGCAACGCCTGACAAACGTTATGATCTGGGACTCGGATACCAGTAGTTTTACGATTGGGACTCATCACCAGCTTAGGTACTAACTTGGTTGCTGGTAACAAGAAGGTATACGGTCCAGGAATCAAATGCTTCATAATCCGGTAAGCTGGATCACTTACCCGAGCATATTTAGCAATATTTGACAGAGACGAACACAAAAACGTCAGGGGTTTATCATTGGATAGTTGCTTCAAGCGCCTAACTCGTTGCACTGCGGACTTCACATGTAAATCACAACCAATCGCATAGACAGTGTCAGTGGGATAGAGCATCACTGCACCATCTTCGAGATACTCTCTTATTTTCTCTATTCGACGTATTTGAGGTGTTTCCGGATGGATAGTATAAATAGTAGCCATAAATATTGTTGAATTCCTCAATATTGAATTGCTAAAGCCTAACCTTGGGAAAATTCACCAAGGCCAGATATAGACACGGTTCTGCCAAAGGATTAAAAACTACTGCCACCTAAGTGTGTTGCCAGTTTGGCTTTTTCTGACTCAGAGGTCAGTATAGTTAGCAAGATCTGGCCATAATTCCCTGATCTAGACCTGTAGGGTTTGTGGGGGATGAATTGCTCCAAATCCTTTTGTCTTAATTAATTTGTTTTAATTAATTTGTCTTAATCAATAGGATCTAGAATGACAAAGCTAGCTTACTTAGATTGTCCCACTGGAATTGCTGGTGATATGTGCCTAGGAGCACTAGTTTCTGCGGGTGTACCGTGGGAATATTTAGTGGAAAAGCTAGCAGCACTCGGAATTGAGCAAGAGTATCACTTAAAACTTAGCCAAGTACACCACAATGGTCAGTTGGCAACCAAAGTTGATGTAGAGTTACCAGATCAAGACCATCAGCATCATCACCATCAACAGAAACACCACCATGAACACAGCCATGAACACCACCATGAACACGGCCATGAACACCACCATCAACACAGGTCAGGGATAAGAGATATCAGTACACCTGAGCAGAATCATCATCATCATCCCACACGACACTTACCAGACATAGAGAAATTAATTACAGCAGCAAAATTACCCTCAAGAGTATGCCAGTGGAGTCTTGCTATCTTCCGGAAACTAGCAGAAGCCGAAGGAGCCGTTCATGGTATTTCCCCAGACAAAGTTCACTTCCATGAAGTAGGCGCTACCGATGCCATTATCGATATAGTCGGTACTTGCTTAGGCTTAGATTGGCTAGGAATTGACCAAATCTATTGTTCTCCACTGCCCACTGGTGGCGGGACAGTATGGGCAGCTCATGGTCGGCTACCGGTGCCAGTACCAGCAGTACTAAAATTGTGGGAATCCCGTCAGGTGCCAGTTTACAGTAATGGGATTGAGCGGGAATTAGTAACACCAACGGGAGCAGCGATTGCGGTTACCTTAGCCACTAGCTTTGGTTCACCACCAGCAATGACTATCCACAAAATAGGTAATGGTGCTGGTTCTCTACAATTACCCATTCCCAATATGTTGCGATTGTGGATTGGTGAGTCCTCAGAAGCCGTCAAGCTTAGCAAGTCCAAGGTTAAACCGTCAAACTTACCCCCACAAACCCTACACCAGTCACCCCTTTCTGCTAACTCTTCTTCTGCTAACTCTTCCCTAGAAACTATCTCAGTGCTAGAGACTCAAATTGATGACCTCAATCCTCAAGCCATTGGCTATGTCTTTGAGGAGTTATTTAACGCTGGTGCTGTGGATGTGTTTACTCAAGCGATTGGCATGAAGAAATCTCGACCAGGTATCCTGCTTAGTGTGATCTGTCATCCTCAAGATCTAGACGCCTGTCAGGCAGTATTATTCCGAGAAACCACTACCTTAGGAGTGCGACGTCTGACTCAGCAAAGAGCGATCTTACCTCGGGAAATCCAGCAGGTACAGACTAAGTATGGCCAAATTAGTGTCAAAGTGGCTTGGAGCGATCGCTCACCTCACAAAACAATTATGAATGTCCACCCAGAATACCAAGATTGCGCTAAGTTAGCCAAGGACAATAACTGCTCTTGGTTAGAAGTACATCACCTAGCACTCTCTGCTTGGTATTCTCAACATGGAGCAAAGGGAGCAGGGAGTAGGGAATCGGGAGTAGGGAATCGGGAATCGGGAATCGGGAATCGGGAATCGGGAATCGGGAACAGGGAGTAGGGAATCGGGGGTCGGGAGTGGTGCGACCCGTGGAATGGGCATCTTGCGTGGAACTGGCATCTTGTGTAGAACTGGCATCTTGCCAGTTTAATGGTTATTTTTGGGCGTGGAACTGGCATCTTGCCAGTTTCATGCTTATTTTTGGGCGTGGAACTGGCATCTTGCCAGTTTCATGCTTATTTTCGGGCGGGCAGGATGCCCACTCTTTGGGTGGAACTGGCATCTTGCCAGTTTCATGCTTATTTTCGGGCGTGGAACTGGCATCTTGCCAGTTTCATGCTTATTTTCGGGCGGGCAGGATGCCCACTCTTTGGGTGGAACTGGCATCTTGCCAGTTTCATGCTTATTTTCGGGCGTGGAACTGGCATCTTGCCAGTTTCATGCTTATTTTTGGGCGGGCAGGATGCCCACTCTACTGCTATTGATTCCAAGACAGGAAAATTAGCCTATTCAACAGGTGCGACCCGTGGCGAATTAAATTCTTAATGGTAAGAGCGCACCTAACAAAATTTTCTGAATACGACCTCTTTCCAGTATTCACTGTTCCCTATTCCCTGTTCCCTCTTATTTATTCTTGATACGATTAATTTCCCGTTGCAATTCCTGGATTTGACGCTGCAACTGTTCCGCTTCATTCACTGAGTTGTTCGATGGTGGATTCGAGTCAACGTCAACTGCTCCCTTTTTGGTAACACGTTGATAATTACCCTGACGAATTTGGCGATATTCCTCGGAATTTGCCCACTTTCGCAGGTAGTGTATGCGTTCAACTGGAAAGGGATGGCTCAGAAATTGACGATTAAGACCTCCATTATACAGTAAGAACTTATAAATTTGATTGAGACTGTCTTGGTCTAGTTCTTGATAATTTTCTGATTGACGGATAAATTCATCAAGACTGCATTCCTGTAGATGCTTAGCACTGCCACCAGAGACTTTCATCATTGTTTGCATCACAGTCTTCAGGTCATCTATCACTAGTAAAGCAGCACGGTCAGCGGATAATTCAGCTTTGCGACGCCATTCATAAAAGGCGAAAATTAAGCCAGTGCTGACGATATTCCCTAAGCCAAAAGTTATTTCACTTAACATAGAGGCAGCATTCATTGCCCACATCGCCATCTGAATTAAGATGGTGTGACCGCACTTGATATGTCCTAATTCGTGAGCCAGGATTGTACGGATTTCTGCTTCATTCAGTAAATCTAATAAGCCAGTGTTTACAACGATGTAAGGATTATCTTGACCTAAAGCATAGCTATTAACCTGAGAGTTTTGACTAACAAATAGGGCTGGTTCGGGATGTACATCTAAATCCCGAACACATTCTCGAAATAAGTGATAAATATTAGCATACTGGCGCGGTCCGACTTGGATACTGTTCCCCATAAGATAAACAAACTGGGGACGCTCGTAGAGAAATTCTACAAACTTACGAGAAACTAAGTCAAAACCAGGGACACTGCGTAACGCTTGCTCCGCTTGTTGGTCAAGGGGGTGCTTGAAGGCGTCGCTGGAAATTCCGGGATAGGTGGCCATAGTAGTCCAGTACTTTAGTGGTCTATTTCTTTAAGCATTAGACATTAGACATTAGATATTAGCTCCTAAGCATTAAGTACTAAACCCAAAACCCAGAACCTAACACCTAAAACCTAACACCTAAATCTGGGTTGTGTCCTTGCCAATTCTTTGATGATTCGTTATAATACTGATATCGGAATAGTAAACGAAGTGAGAGGAAAATAAACTTATGAACAAGTGTGTTGGTACTACTGAAGCAGCATCTCTGTTGGGTATTTCTCCTCGACGATTACGGCAATTGCTTGACTCCGGTAGAGTTAGAGGAGCTTATAAAAGCGGTAAGTTCTGGATTATTCCCCTGTTCAACTATCTGCCACAAATTACCAAGAAGAACCGGGGACCGAAAGGAACTTGGCGTAAAAGTCGTCCTCCTGTTTTAGCCAAGATTAATGTTAATCGTAATCGGATTGGCTCCAATAACCACAAAAGCCGTGAAGAGCGGCTGCCAGTGATTTCGGTAAAACGAAGTGGCGACAATACCTATGGCAACCAGGTAGAAATCCTCGGTCCGTGTCGGATTGTGTATCAACCGGATCACCCTCTTGATTGTGGAGCTCGTCTGTGGATCGAAACCTTTAGTGATATTCACTTTATCGGTGGGAGTTTTCCGGCCAGTGGTGCTTAGGAGAAAGTTAAAGGTCGTTTCATTCAAATTTCAATTCAAAAACGACTCATAACTAATCAGAAAATTGCTTAGTTCGATACAATCAAATCACAATGTCTCTTGAGCTGTATTGTGCATCCATTTGTTGCTGAATCAATTCATTGCATTAATCCCAATTGCCCAGCGCCCTACCCTCAGCCAAGGGATAACAACTTTTGCAATGGTTGTGGAGCAAAGTTAAGGCTCAAGAATCGCTACTTTCCTCTCCAGCTGTTAGGTTCAGGAGGATTTGCCAACATATACACTGTTTGGGATTTGCAGTCGAATACAGAAAAGGTGCTGAAGGTATTGCTGGATACTAAACCGAAGGTATTGCAACTATTTCAGCAAGAGGCAGATGTTTTGCAACGTTTGGATCATCCAGGCATTCCCAAAGTTGAGCAAGATAGCTATTTTGTCGTCAATCTAGGTCTTGAGCCACAACCAGAGCTGCACTGTTTGGTGATGGAAAAAATCAACGGTTCAACCTTGGAGCAAATGCTCATGGATCATCCTCAGGGATGTCCAGAGATGTTAGTGCGGGACTGGCTCTACCAGGCAGCAGAAATTTTACAGGTATTGCACAGTTGTGGAGTGATTCACCGTGACATCAAACCTTCAAACTTAATGCTGCGGCAAACCACGGGAGAGCTAGTGGCGATTGATTTTGGGGGAGCTAAACAATTGAGTATGGGTTCTGAGTTTTCTCAGAATGATTCGACTCGGTTGATTACTCCAGGTTACTCTCCGCCAGAACAGATAGCTGGTAGAGCAATTGGACCGGCTGCTGATTTCTATGCCCTGAGTCGAACCATGATTCATTTACTGACGGGTATTGAGTTGAAGGATTTACAAGACCCAGTAACTGATGAATTTCGATGGCGAGAGCAGGCAGTGGTAAGTCATGACTTGGCGGACTTGCTGGATGAAATG
Source organism: Moorena sp. (assembly GCF_982860115.1). NCBI lineage: Bacteria > Bacillati > Cyanobacteriota > Cyanophyceae > Coleofasciculales > Coleofasciculaceae > Moorena > Moorena sp. The sequence continues at coordinate 21,435 of NZ_CEYLVT010000071.1, read as the reverse complement.
CTCAGGGTAGTACCCCAACAACGACCAACAACTACCATTGAGATTCATCTGCGCCTAGGTATGACTCCTAGCACTAGCTACCAGCCTATGCCAGCACCAGTATCTTCTTCAGCACCAGTCTATTCGTTTCAAGGAAATCAGGTAGCTGCTCTGGGGTTATCTAGCCCTAAATTAACACAATCTGTGACAGGGTTGACTCATTCGATCACATCCCTAAAACATTTCCTCTTAGCAGTAGTGATCACCATCGCACTAGCCTGTCTCGATAGTGTTTGGGAGATGTTCCTCGGAGCTTTTGGGGGAGTTTTTTGTGCAACGGTTGGGTTTATGGTATTGAATTGGACAAGTCTTGGGGAGAAAGTGACAAATTGGCTCTCTGACCAACTGTATATGATCTTGCCTTCGCTGCAAATAACGATGTGGCAAGAAATGCTATTGTTTGCGGCGGCTGGCTTAGGTACAGCTTGGGGATTGACGGCTGCAGGAGGCTTTGGTCAGCAGCGGCGCTTTTTAGTGGCAGGGATAATGGGTATTTTTGGTTATAGCCTGGGATGGTTGATGTGGCAGGCAACAGTACCTACGGTATTATTGGTTTCTGATGTAGCTGACCAGGGGTTGCTGATCTGGATTACTGCGGTTACAGTAATGCTCCTGGTACTAGGATTAGGGCTACCCAGTCATAATCTCATTCATGCTTTAGTGGTGGCAGCAGGAACTGGTGGCGTATTTGGGGGTCTAGTTTCATCTCATTTATTGCCACCAGGATTTGTGGTTAATATCTTTTCCTTTTCTAGAACTGGTAAACTGGATTTCTATCACCCTATGGCTTTTTTTGCTATGTTGGCTATCTTAGAAGGATTTTGGCTAGGGGTGAGTTATTATCTGCTAGTGCCAGTAATGCGTTGGTTTGGTTGGCGTTAAGGGAGTAGGGAGTAGGGAGTAGGGAGTAGGGAGTAGGGAGTAGGGAGTAGGGAGTAGGCAACAGGCAACAGGCAACAGGCAACAGGCAACAGGGAAAAAATCTTGTGTACCTCATTACTATGAGAAACGCTATAATGATTCGCAACAAGTGGAATAACGCAAAGCATAACAGCAACGATTAATCTGGGATCGATTGTGACTATAGTATTTCCAAAGGAATTGGAAAAAAGGATGACAGTTATTGCCTCTTGCCTCTTGCCTCTTGCCTCTTGCCTTTTGCCTAAGCGACTATGTTCACAACTCAACTAAAATGCTATATTCGGTTTTCTTATGGTTTTATAAGGGAGATATCAGGTAATTTTAATAAAATACTCTTATCCTTAAGATTAAGTACGATTGAGTATTTATCTAAGGGTATTGGTTAATTAACAATTTTTTGTTAAACAGTAAATTTGTTTCGGACGCTTTCTTGATGAGAGGTGATTGAGATGACTAATACTATAGCACGTTGGAAATTAACTAAGGGTCGTCTTCTAGGCTCTGGTGCTTTTTTATTGGGGATATTGCTACCAACTACTCTTTATAGCTTACCTGGTAAGACGATTGAAATCGGTAATCGTAAGACTGTATTTAACCGTGCTCCGCGCTTAGTTAGGGCAGCTACGAGCTTCACTAGAGTAAGGGTTCCAGCAACGTACCAATTCACCCTCAGATTACCGGAAGATGCTGGAGAGTCTTTGCAAGCTGTAACGATTACCCAGAATCAAACTAATATCGAGAAAGTCACATTTGATCCGAGAAAGAGTCGTGCGTTTGTGGGTGATTCTTTTGCTGGTGGCTCATCCCTGACCTTGGCTAATATTGGCGGAAGTGAATCGTCTAACTCGGATCAAGTAACTGTTGTGTTTGATCCACCGGTTACTCCTGGTGAAACCATTACAGTTTCGGTTAGAGCTAAGGAAAATCCTGAGTTTAGTGGTTCTTATTTATTTGGAGTCACCGCTTTTTCCACTGGAGACAATAGCCCTGGTTTATTCCTAGGTAGCCGTAGGTTGTTTTTTGATGAGTTTCGAAACTAAGGGATAAGTGTCGATGTAGGGTGGGCAGTGGATTACACCGAGCAGCTGTAGTTTAGCTGTTGGTAACCACTGCCCACCATCGGATTAATCACTAGCAGTCAATTGAGCAAATAATAGCTTCATCGGAATAGTTAAAACTGGAGCTGAAGCCTGATCAGAAATAACGACAGTATCGATCGCTTTTCGATACGCGATCGCTTCGCGTGACCTGCATGTCAATCGCATTTTTAATTCCAGTCACCTGATCGGAATAGTTAAACACAGGAAACTTTAGAATATGGGGAGTCACATCAGCAACTGGCTCCCCTTTTTACTGGCTGCATAGCTATTTACTAAAATTACAAACTTGTGTAGTTTACCTATTTTATAAATCCTAGAAATTGCTTTTAGTAATTTTAGTATTAATATCCCCATAATCCGCTATCATACTATACAATTTACTACACTGATTACCATGACATCCACGATGGTTTGTAATCAGTCAACCGTTGGCTAAAGGCCATGCTTTGCGAACAGCTGATAGCTGATAGCTGATAGCTGATAGCTGACGATAGTTTTTAGAATTACTCTAGAAGTAAAAAATAGAAATGAGCGAACCCATAGCTGACTATGACAATCCTTGGAAAGAAGCATTACAAGCTTATTTTGATTCATTTTTGCAGTTTTGTTTTCCCCAAGTCCACACTCTGATTGATTGGAATCAGACACCTAAATCCCTTGATACAGAGCTACAGCAGATAGTTGGTGCAGCTGAATCAGGAAAACGAATCGCTGATAAATTATTCCAGGTCTGGCTTTGTGGTGGAAATGAAACTTGGGTCTTGATTCATGTAGAGGTACAAAGCCAAAAAGAATAGTAAGCATTCAGCCGTCAGCTGTCAGCCGTCAGCTTACTTAAAATAAACCTTGAACCGGAGAATTTAATAGTTCGAGATTAATGAGAATTGAAAGTCTGGGTAAAAGCCCAAAGGCCAAGGCCAAGGCTTACCTCTTGTATTCTTAACGGTTTGCTCCTCTAGCGTCGCCACAGATCCAAAGCTGATAGCTGATAGCTGATAGCTGAATGCTTACCTAAAAACGATATAGTGAAGCTGTTCCAGTGTATTGACCAAATGATGGCTTTACCGGAAGAGTTAGAACTGGAGCTGAATCAAGAACTTGAACGTTATCAGGAGGAAAGACAGATGCCTTTGATTAGTCGAGTCGAAGAAAGGGCAATAAAGAGGGGTCTGGAACAAGGACTTCAACAATATCGGGAAGGTTTTCAAGAGACAGTGGTTAAAATTTTACAAAATCGGTTTGAATCGGTATCACCGGAATTGGTGGCAGCGATTAATGCCATAGAAGATATCTCTGTGTTGAAACAGTTGATTGATCACTCTCTTAAGAGTAAATCCCTTGAGGAATTTGAGCAGCTATTGGCACAACATCAGGTTAGTCAGGAAAATTGAAGAGTAAGGACACGGGCAAGATGCCCGTTCCACGCCTGATGACCGTTCCACGCCTGATGCCCGTTCCACCAAGATTACCATTCCACCCACCGGGTAAAACAGCTTTAATCAGATGCACCCAACTCGAACGTTATCAGGAGGAAAGACAGATGCCTTTAATTAGTCGAGTGGAAGAAAGGGCAATGAAGAGGGGTTTTGAAAAAGGATTTCAACAAGGATTTCAACAAGGACTTCAACAATGTCGGCAAATTTGGCGACAGACAGTAGTTAAAATTTTACAACATCACTTTGAATCGGTATCACCAGAATTGGTGGCAGCGATTAATGCCATAGAAGATATCTCTGTGTTGAAACAATTGATTGATATCTCTCTTGAGAGTAAATCCCTTGAGGAATTTGAGCAGCTATTGGCACAACATCAGGTTGGTCAGGAGAATTGAACAGTATGGACATGCGTTCGCGTAGCGTGACCAAAGGTCAATCGCATTTGTGATCGCACTCACCTGATGGGAATAGTGAAACACAGGGAAATGATTATAATGCTTCGATTATGACAGTGCCACCTTCCACAGCTTGAATCCGCAAGTCGTAGCCGTAAAGTAAACTCATTCCGACCAACGGATCAGTTTCAGTTCCATTGACAGGAATGCTTTGGTATTCACCATCCCAGATTACAGTTGCCGCATATACCTCAAAGGTGGCTTCGCTACCATCACCCAAAGTTCCTCGCTCAACTCCAGTCCAAGGCAAATTTAGGGCAATGATGGTTTCGCGGGGCAAGCTTAAGAAACCTGTATAACCAGTATCAATAACAGCGTCAATCACTCGCCTTTGGGCATTTTCATTACCAACGACTAGCCGAATCGTTGCCTCACAGTTTGTATTTACCACACCGTACATCATACATGTTGTTTGAGGCTCCGTGCGCCGAAACGGTGAACAGCTCGATGCCCAATCCGAACAATCCAAGGCTGGGCATTTGGGAGTCGCTCAAACAAACCATTTGTAGCACTGAGAATATCATCAGCCAGCTCAAAGTCGCCAGTTTCAATGTCAATCGCTACGATTCTGCCATGATTGCCTGCTTCAACCAAAGGGCGTACTTTAGTCTGATAGATGTAATCTCCACGCCTAGCAAATTCTTCTTTGCTATAGCGAGGTTGCCGAACTACCATTGGTTTGACCTCTGTTCAAGATTAACGCAGACCATGATTATAGCCTGAACTCAACCGTAAGCATTTCTGATATAGCAATCCATGTCGCAATTGTGAGAATTTTTATTCTCGACTCCCGACTCCCGACTCCCGACTCCCGATTCCCGACTCCCGACTTCCTACAACTTAATGCAATAATAATCCAAACCACCTTCTCCCGGACCCTGAGTCCACCGTGAATCAGCTTTCCAAGCACCATTGGCTTCTTCCAGACGGCGAGTGCGGACAGTAAGCTGATTACCGTTAATTTTCAGTAGATTATATTGCCAGGGATAACCCGATCTTAGTTCAAGGGTCGGTGCGCCAAAGGTGCCAGCACAAATTCCATCAAGTTTGCGCCCATATGGATTGAGGTCATAACGGAAAAGGCTAGTTTCAGCTTTGTGGATATGTCCATGCAGGAAGAAGCGGAATCCAGCAACGGCGAGTTGTTCGATGAATCCTTGGTCGATAATCCTATCGCTTCCAGCACTATTCAGGGGATGGTGCCAAACCGCTATTTTCAGGCACTTGCCGTAGTCTGAGTTACCGCGAATCTCGGTCAAAGCGTTGCTTAGAGCAATTGGGTGAATGCTAGCACGGTCTCTGAAGTGGTGATCCAGTTGCCAAGCGGAGTTTAGTCCTAGGATCAGCAGGTTTTGCTCTGGGAAATGGTCGATAATGGCTTGCTGGTGATAGTCCAGGGGATAGGGTTCAGTTTTGATAGCTTGATAGAATTGACTGAAGTGGGCAAACCGTTGTTGGTATTTGGTTTCATCTCGGACTCGAATCACCTCTTCACTGACTTTGATGTAGTGACCGTCTTTTAGCTCACCTTCGTAGTCTTCGAGATCCCATAACTGATAAGCCCGCTTTGCTAGTTTCCAATTGAGGTCATGGTTACCAGGAACTAGAACAATTTGCTTCGGGTCTAGGCGGAAGTCTAGGCGGAACTTGTCGAGAAACTGTTGTGCAGCGACGTATTCTTGAGGAGTAGACTTATTTGCGATATCACCGGAGAGGATAAGAGCATCAAGGTGAGGGATTTGAAGGTCTTGCTTGAGGTCTTGGGCGAGTTGGTTTGACCAAAGGGTAGCTTTGTCAGAAGTGGTGATGTGGAGGTCCGAGAGGTGGAGGATGTATATGGTTTGAGTGGTAATTGGTTTGGGAGGATCGGGTTTGGGAGTAGGTTTAGGACAATAGGTTGGGTTGTAGAATTGGTAGCGCTCTTGAATAGCTTTAATAGCTTTGATGGTTTCCTCAACAGTATTTTTATTATTAGTTGCTGCCAATTCTTCGTTGTTCAGGCGATTAATCAGTTTAGGAATAGTGGCTTCTGTCCCGATTTTTCCGAGAGCATATGCCGCACTTCTACGCACAGAATAGTCGTCATCATCGAGCAATTTAATTAAGGGGTCGATGGTGGCTTCTGTCCCGATTTTTCCGAGAGCATATGCCGCACTTCTACGCACATAAGAGTCGTGATCATCCAGCAATTTAATTAAGGGGTCGATGGTGGCTTCTGTCCCGATATTTCTCAGAGCATCTGCCGCCCTTCTACGCATATGAGAGTCGTGATCATCCAGCAATTTAATTAAGGGGTCGATGCTGGCTTCTGTCCCGATATTTACCAGAGCTTTTGCCGCACTTCTACGCATATGAAAGTCGTGATCATCCAGCAATTTAATTAAGGGGTCGATGGTGGCTTCTGTCCCGATATTTCTCAGAGCATCTACCGTATTTACCAGAGCAGCTGCCGCATTTCTACGCACCCAAAAGTGGTCATCATCCAGTAATTTAATTAAGGGGTCAATGGTGGCTTCTGTCCCGATTTCTCCGAGAGCATCTGCCCCACGAATACGCACCCAAAAGTGGTCATCATCCAGCAATTTAATTAAGGGGTCGATGGTGGCTTCTGTCCCGATTTCTCCCAGAGCAGATGCCGCACGAATACGCACATCCAAGTCGTCATGATCCAGCAATTTAATTAAGGGGTCGATGGTGGCTTCTGTCCCAATTTTTCCCAGAGCATCTGCCGCACGAATACGCACCCAAGAGTCGTCATGATCCAGCAATTTAATTAAGGGGTCGATGGTGGCTTCTGTCCCGATTTTTCCCAGAGCAGATGCCGCACTAATACGCACATCCAAGGAGTCATCATCCAGTAATTTAATTAAGGGGTCGATGGTGGCTTCTGTCCCGATTTTTCCCAGAGCAAATGCCGCACTAATACGCACATCTGAGTCGTCATGATCCAGTAATTTAATTAAGGGGTCGATGGTGGCTTCTGTCCCGATTTTTCCCAGAGCAAATGCCGCACTAATACGCACATCTGAGTTGTCATGATCCAGGAATTTAATTAACCGGTAGATGGTGGCTTCTGTCCCGATTTCTCCCAGAGCATCTGCCGCACTTTTACGCACATCAGAGGAGTCATGATCCAGCAATTTAATTAACCGGTCGATGGTGGCTTCTGTCCCGATTTTTCCCAGAGCATCTGCCGCACGAATACGCACCCAAGAGTCGTCATCATCCAGCAATTTAATTAAGGGGTCGATGGTGGCTTCTGTCCCGATTTCTCCCAGAGCAGATGCCGCACGAATACGCACATCAGAGTCGTCATGATCCACGAATTTAATTAAGGGATCGATGGTGGCTTCTGTCCCGATTTTTCCCAGAGCATCTGCCGCACTAATACGCACATTAGAGTTGTCATCATCGAGCAATTTAATTAAGGGGTCGATGGTGGCTTCTGTCCCGATTTCTCCCAGAGCAGATGCCGCACGAATACGCACATCAGAGTGGTCATCATCCAGGCATTTACTTAGCTCAGGTATGGCTCTGTCTGATGCAGTTATTCCCAACAGCTCAACCTTAAGTAAGGTCGAAACCTCTAACCGAGCCACCAACCCCACAGTGTGTTCTTGAAACTCAGGTTTTACTGCTCCTGCTAACCTAGCTCCCAGTTGCCAATCCACATCTAAGCCTAACCTTACCACCCGGTTTGCTTGCTTTTGATTGTCTACCAATTGCAGCATCAGAGCCAGAGGTTCTGTCCATTTAAAATAATTGAGATAGTTCTGTTGCAGCTGCTGATCACTAAGACGTGGTAATTGCTTCAATAAATATTCGGCTGTATAGTATTCTTGGAGCAGTTGGTGTCGAAACTCAATCAAGTCTCCTGATTGTTGAATCAAGTGATAGTTGAGTAAGTCATCAAGCCAAGTCTTGGCGCAAACATTAGGATTGACAACAGCTTTCTTAAGTAGATAATTAGTTAAAATTTCCTCAGCTTTGGTCTTGGTAATAGCAACGCTTATCTCCTCGGGTTGATCGGGGTTATCCCCTGTTGTCATCACAAAACCTAACTGTTGCAGCAGGTCTGACCAAAATTTTCTTGATTGATTATCGGAAACCTTAATATCTTGCTTGATTTGCTTAGAATAGGACTCGGTAAATAACCGAAACACTAAACCGAGATTAGACGGTATCTTACCTCTAGACTTAAATAGGTCACATAGCATCATCAAGAGTAGGGGGGTTTGCCCAAACTCCCGTAAGCGATCGCCCAACTGCTGGAGCATCTGCTCTCCCTGTTGAGGTAAATACTTTCGGACAAACTCCGACATTTGGGCTGCACTCAAGGGTTGCATTTCCAACTTCTTCTGAATCCCCAAGTCACCACCCACTCCTAAATCCCTAGTGGTGAAAATCATGGGGGTAGTCTTATGGTAATCCTGCCGAAACTGAGTCAAATCCTGGCGTGCTGCTTCTGACGGTAGCTCGTTCACGCCATCGATCAGTAGTAAGAATTGTCCCTCAAACAATAGTCTTTCGATATCGGTAGAGTCGAGCAGTACACCATGGCGCTTGAGAAAATTCCGCACTAACTCCAACACCGATGTCTGGTAATATCGCAGTTCCACCAGCACCGGAATTTTCTCTTGTATCCCCTCATCTGCCAGCAATTGCACTAAAGCAGTGGATTTGCCGGAACCCGGACGTCCCACCAGTAAGACATGGTCAGCAGCATACTTCCGCAATCCTTCTAGAACAGGCAAGCGCTCGGTTTCTTCTTGATTCTGGTCTCTTGCTGGCTGCTCCGACTTGATGGTTTCGACCATTAGGTCAAAGTTGAACAGCATCGGGGTCTGTTGCTGCTGCTTGCGCTTGCGGTCTTCGACATCGGTTAGGGTATAAACTTGCCACCTTTGGGCGTAGGTGTTACGGATTGATTCTAGATAGGGATCCCAAGTGACCATCTTAGGGTTTAATCGGGTTGAAAGTTGAAGGTTGAAGGTTGTTCGCGTAGCGTGGCCTATGGCCAATCGCATGATTGTAGAGGCACTATAAACTAGTATGCGATCGCATGATTGTAGAGGCACTATTAAACTAGTATGCGATCGCGTAGCGTGGCCTATGGCCAATCGCATCTGTGATAGTAGCAAACTGGCAAGATGCCAGTTCCACCAGTTGTAGAAGCACTATCGGAACAGTAAGGATACACATCTGTGATAGTAGCAAACTGGCAAGATGCCAGTTCCACCAGTTGTAGAAGCACTATCGGAACAGTAAGGATACACATCTGTGATAGTAGCAAACTGGCAAGATGCCAGTTCTACCAATTAGTTGTAGAGACACTATCGGATGGGGTAAGCGTTCGCGTAGCGTGACCAAAGGTCAATCGCATTCTACTTCCCTGTTCCCTGTTCCCTGTTCCCTGTTCCCTATTACAGAGAGCTAGAATCAAGACTTGCAGCTTCACCAGGAGTTTCAGGCAAGTGTATACCACACTCTTGCTTAAGGCCATGAAAACGGGTATCCCGTTCATTCTGATCATCAAAGGATAAAGGTCGGCTGGAATGCCAATCACCGACGGTTGTATAACCCTCATCAAACATGGGATGATAGGGTAAGTCATGAGCTGTCAGATACTGATAGATATCCCTAGAGTGCCAGTTAAGAATTGGCAAAATCTTGTGCTGCTCTCCCTGCTTGTTAACCCAGCCCATAGTCTTGCGGTGGTCAGTCTGTTGCTTGCGCAATCCTGCTAACCATCCTGTTGCGTTTAGTTCCCGCAAAGCGCGCTGCATCGGTTCCACCTTGCGGATCTGGTCGTAGCGGTTGAGGGATTCTACATCATTCTTTTCCCAGAGTCTGTCATACAAGGCTTCCATCCGTGCTGGACTCATGGCAGACTGGTAAACTTTTACATTCAACTTGAGCCGTTCGATCAACTCCTCGGCAAATCGATAGGTTTTCACCGGTAGGTAGCCCGTATCTATCCAAATTACTGGTATATCTGGAACGACACTAGTGACCAAGTGCAGCATGACCGCTGACTGGATCCCAAAGCTGCTACTCATCACTAAGCCATCACCAAAGGTTTCAGCTGCCCATTCTACGATTTTGGTAGCGCTAGCCTCAGCAAGTTGCTGATTCACTGCTTCCAAATCCAGCTCAATTTGGTTTGATGTCACCCCGGTCATGGGGTCTAACTGCTGAGATTGAGGCTGATTTGTTTTCCCATTCCCATCGAGGTGATCAGGGCTTTGGATAGCTGCAGCCTGTTGGTTTCCAGAAGCTTGATCAGAAGCGATCAGATTCAGTCGCGGCATGGTGGTAGTATCTTGTTTTTACTCTGGATATATTGTTATGGTAGTTTATTCGTAAATAATCTCTTTCGGGAGAGGCAAAAGGCAAAAGGCAAAAGGCAAAAGGCAAGAGGGAACCCTGATCTGACTCCCGACTCCCGACTCCGGATTCCCTACTCCCTATAATCTTAAGAATCTTCTTCAATTATGGGCTCCCCGATATCAAAGATAATCACAAATTGATCATCGGGCATTAGCCGTTTCAGAGCCTGCATATGACCCTCCGCATCGGATCGCTTACGGAACCGAGCAACAATTACTCGTTGCATCTTGGGCAATAGGCGCACCACCACCCATGGATGTAGGCGTTCAGCATAGGACATAATCTAATGTATCTCCTGTTATAGGGGGTCCTAGAGCCAGCCTTCAGCCTGGAATATCTTCAGGCTGGCTCTTCCCGTTTAACGTTTCGTTTAACGTCTGGGGCAATTTCATTATAACATAAAAAACATTATATTATAACATATTTTGAAAATATTTGTAACAAAGTTGTGAGGGAATCGGGAATCGGGAATCGGGAATCGGGAATCGGGAATCGGGAATCGGGAGTGTGGGAGCTGTGGAGAGATGGGGCGTCAGATCAGTGTTATTTCTTGCCTCTTGCCTCTTGCCTCTTGCCTCTTGCCTTGCGCATAGCGCTATATAAAAAAACCAGCCATTGAGAGGGGCTGGTGATACTTGCTGTGTTGGGAGGAGAAAACCTAGGGCCAATACGCTTACAGTGTGCCTTTATCCTTGGCTGTGAGCTCAAGGTCTTAAGGACGTAGTGGTCCTCGGGTAATCAGTTATGTAAACAAATGTAACGAATATTTACAGATTACGCAACATTTCTTAATAGTTTTTTTAGGGAATCGGGAATCGGGAATCGGGAATCGGGAATCGGGAATCGGGAATCGGGAGTCGGGAGTCGGGAGTCGGGAGCAAGGCCAACGGATGATCGCTGACAGCTAACGGCTGACCGCTTACAGGTTATTCTTCATTTTTCTGGATCGATTAAAATAGTTTTTGGTTGCTCAACATCAAATAGAGAAGCGGACAAAAGAATAACTGGTTTGTTGGTTTGGTTTTCACCATAATGAACCATTCCGCTAGATTCAACTAGAGAATCTCCAACCGTTAGTTGTGTAGTTTGCCCTGCTTGCAGAATTAATTCTGTGCCATTAGCTTTCCTTACTTTAGCCTCTCCTTTCACAACAGTAAACGTTAACGTGCCAGCCTCTACTACTCCAATTGTCATGCCGGTATGAGTATGAGTAGGGAGTTTTGTTCTGGGTTTGATGGTATGGCGAATAAGTTCCAGAATTTCCTTTTTTTCTTGAGTCGGATAACCACTACCTAACACTTCACTGGCAACAGATTGAGTGTAACTATTGGGTGAGGAGGTTTCTTGGCTGTTAACAACTATACTGCCAAAAGTTAAGATAGCTAATGGTAAAATTAGAGACAGTTTTTTCATACTATAGTGTTGGGATTTGGGTTGTGAATACAAGAAACATGAAACATTCTCTAGCAACTATCATCCCAGTGATTGATCCGTTCTGCTCAACCCCATCCGATGGTGGGCAGTGTCTAGCAACTATGATCCCAGTAATTGATCCTGTCTGATGCACTGCCCACCCTACATCTGCCCACCGTACATCTTCCCGATTCCCAATTCCCGATTCCCGATTCCCGATTCCCAATTCCCGATTCCCGATTCCCGATTCCCGATTCCCGATTCCCTCGTAATAATTTCACGCTCCGACTTGGGAAATCAGATAAGCGCCGGATAGGGCTGCTACTGTGGCGAGAATGGTAATCCAAATGGGATAGTAGCTGCGAATTGGTTTATCGTCTTCGATACTGATGGTTTCAATATCAATCCAGGGATTAACACCCCGGCGAAACCAACCGGTGACGATTACATTCTGGTTAACTAAATTACTAACACGGGTGGGTTGAGGTAGGATATTACCTAGTGGTCCGAGATAGGAACAGTAATTTAGTCTGACTAAACCTGTTGAGGTTTGTAATATTAAATCTTGTCCGAGCCAATTGCGTAATCCTGAACGTCCTAATAGTTTTCCGCTTAAGAGAACAGGACGACTATCGGGAGGTAGAGTAGCGTTAGTAGCGAAATAATCTCCTAAGTCGGGGTCAGTACCGATATTAGTAGGTTTAAGGTCGGGAAAGTAATTATTAATCCAGAGAAAGACACTGATACTAAAGGCAATTAAGATACAAGCATCGATAAAGGAATTGGCATTATGTAGCCAAATTAGCTGCCAAATGTCGAGCATGTCAGATAGTTTACCAATTATCCAAAGTATCCCTCTTAGGGCTGCCCCCATTATTACGCCAAAAATTAGGGTACTTTGTAGCAGGGGTAAGGCTTTGTAACTGTTGCTGAGTTTAGAGAAAAATTCAGCTCGATTGCGACTGGCAGGAATTAAAGCGGGTAACTCTAGTTCGGCATGAAGCTTGAGAAAGTGGGCATAGCGCTTAGGTAAATGTAACCGTTCTCCCAGTAGGGGATGGGCAGAGTTGATGATTAACCAGTAGCGGTAGGGATTAGTACAGTCCCATTTTAAGATGTCTTCAAAGGGGGTGGTGGGGGAAAAACTACCGATAACCATGGCTTGCTGATAACCGACGGGGAGTAAGACATCAAAGCTTTCTAATAGCCCACTGGTTTGGCCGGAAATTTGGATGTCTTCGCTTATCCCTAGGGCAATTTTTAGTAAGGCGCGGGTCAAGCCATTGGGATTACCAGTGATTGAGATGGCGATGCGATCGCTATAGTAAACCCTAGCTCTAGATAACCATAGCAACGGTAAGCTCAATACCCAGTAAATGCTGTAACTGAGGGAAGCAAGGGTACCGGTAATTCCTAAAAGAATTGCGCTTAACCATCCGCTAGCACCAGGTAATTTAACTAGCAGTAATTCCTTTAGCTTCTCTGCCCACTGAGGGCTTTGCCAATAGATGGTGTAAGGGATTTGAATAATTAGTACCCCTAGGGACATCAACATGAAATCCCGATTGATAATATGTCCTAGCTGACCGGCGTAGATGTTGGCAATTTCATCATCTTTGAGTTGGTCTAATAATCCCTGACTAACTACAATGCGAGCAGTGCGAGGTAAGTTACCATAGGTCAGGGCTACAGTGGCGTCTGTGGGTAAGACTTTTAAGCTCGGTAAGGGCAGACGTCGTTTGCGGCAAACTTTTTGGATGACTTTAGCGGATTCTGGATGGCGGGAAGCTAGTTGAGTTAGGGATAGGGGTTCAAGACCATGAAACTGTTTTAGCAATCCATCCATTAACCAGGGCGATAGGATAAATAGGATTGCTAAGGTAATTTCTAGGGCTAAAGTTGGGTCACGGTATAACAATTGGAAGGGTTGGAACCACGGTAACTCTACCAAGATGGAATTGATGGTTTCCATGGCGAATTCTACTAGAACCCGCAGTAGCCAAAAAAATGCGATCGCAACCGTGATTGCTACTAACCACAACCGTTCCATCTTGGGAGATTTCAGGGGATGCCAATGCTGTGCTCGTCCACAGTTGCGCCATCGAGGGCGAGGAGTGTAGAGGGTGGGAATATCTGGGGGAGAGTAGGGAACTGGTAATAGGGAAGACGATGAAGCAGTCTGGTTTGGTTTACGGCTCAGTTTCAGTGGGCTAGACGCCTGATCCTCTAGGGGGGTAAACCCTGTGGCATTAGTAGGGGATTTAGCAGCAACAGGATACTTGGTAATTAACTCAGCCTCAGTTTTAGCGGCCCATTCCTGTATCTGGGGGTCAGGGTGTTCCCTCAGGTGTTGGCAAAGTGCGATCGCTTTTTCCGGTTGACCATGCTTAGGATAAACCTCGACTAGGGATTGAGAGGCTTCCGTCACAATGGAGTCATCCAACTCCATCTCACAGACACCTTCTAAGTGTGCGATCGCATCCTGGTAATTGCCCTGTTTGAGAGCTTCTAGACCAGCTGCCAGAGTTGGATTAGGAATAGATGCCATGAGGTTTGTAGTGTTTGTCCCTATCTTCCTCTAACATACCCTTGGGCTACGGATTTGATCTCGCTTCAGTTCGATCTCTGATAATGAGCTGTTGCTGTAACCAAGGATTTGTTCAGTTACCACCCTACATTGCTTCTGTGATCACTATCGGTATAGTACCGAGCCACGCTTACAATCAAAAAAGCTTTCAGCTGAAGCCCATTGGCAGTGGACCTTTTCAGGTTGAGACAGGTGCGCCACGATTGGATCGTATTGTGATTTCTGTCCTAGGGCAGCTTGATGTAGTCACAGAGGTGGTAAGTACTCAAAAGTATAGTGCGGCGGTGCTACCAGATACTGAGAAACTCCATAGCCAGTTTAATAACAGAAAAGATTGGACTATAATCCCAACTCCCCTCAACAAACCGGAGCTACTTTACCTACAATCTTCTAGTCTTCAGGAGCGATTACCCAACGATTTCGATACTAATTGGAATGCCCATCTTTGGTACTTCTCTAGGGAAATCAGATTCTAGTTGTTCTGATATTGTAGCGGTTTTCGAGAATAGTTAAGGTAAGCATTCCGCTAATGCGCTACTTGAGGTGCTAATGCACTACTGATGGTGCTACTTGAGGTGCTATCAGTTAATGCGCTACGCGCATATGATTACAAGAAAAAATAAATCATACCTCTGTCTAACGGATAACCAAAATACCTCACGCAAATAATTTATTTCTACTATCCGGAAACTTTTTATTTAATCATTTTTGGTAGTTAGTGTAAATACTCAATTTAACAAATTTTGCCTATAAAACATTTTAAATTTAACTTAAGTACTATTTTTTTTAGAAATAATTATCAGTGATTTATAATCGAAACATCCCTTTAAATAGCCAGAACTATAATGTCTAATATTGAAAATTTGCCTCAAATATATAGTGTCAATAAATTAGTTACCCCACGACCACGGCTTTTTTATTTGGATTGGCTAAGAGTCATAGTAATTTTAAACTTAATACCATTTCATGTGGCTTGGATGATGGTGTTTATTCCAGGATTTTCAAATATTGCTGAGAATTCAGTTGCCACTCAGTTGTTAAGTCTCTATGTAGCATTAATTGCGCCACTGCATATGCCTTTACTTTTTGCTATATCGGGATATAGTGCAGCTATTACTTTGCAAAAAAAGAGTACTGTCTCATATCTAAAAGAGCGCTTACAAAGACTAATCCTGCCCCTAATAAGTTTTATGTTTTTGTTAAGTCCGATATTGAATTACTTTTGGCCTAGCGAAATACAAGATCGGAATTTAAAGCATTTTATATTTGAATATATCCCTTATTTTATTCTCACTATTTTTAATGGGTATGGCGGAGCGCCCAGATGGGAACATCTTTGGTTTGTGGGGTATTTATTTTTATTTACATTAATTTCTTTACCTTTGTTTTTATATTTAAAAAACGTAAAGGCGCATCTTATAGTAAGCAAGGTTATTTATTATTATATTGGTATAATAATACCATGGTTATTATTCTCAACTACATTTATTATAGGTTGTTTTTGGACTTTTTCACCTCCCTATAACGTGTTTGGAGATTTAGCATATTTCAGCTACAATCTGTTAGCGTTTATAATCGGCTATATTATTTGTATGGATAAAAAAATTACAGATATTATAGATCGTAATTTGCGATGGTGGATATTGATCTGGAGCATCAGTACAGTAATTATAGTAGTAATTCTAAGTGCTGGTTTTCCTATAGCATTTTCTACACCGACACCGACTTTAAGTGCCCAATATTGTGTTTATTCTCTCTTGGCAGGTTTAAATACTTGGTCTTGGCTGGCTGCCATATTAGGGTTAGCTAAAAAATATTTATCTTTTTCCAATCCTTTTCTATCCTATATGAGTAGAAGCTCTTACATGTACTATATTTTGCATCTTGTCGTCCTAGTTATAGTTGGTTACTTTACACCTAGACCGCAAGGAGTATTCTCTGAGTTCTTAGTACTATCAATTTTGACCTTAGCTTTGACGGCGATTTGTTACGAATTCGTAGTCAAAAGGTTAGCTATAGTGCGCTTGCTTTTTGGGATCAAAGCCTGAAAATTATAGCGTTTTATCTTATATCATGTTATTAAAATCAAGCTAGTGTAAAAAAAATACCAATTAAAGTAGGGTGGGCAAAATTCTATTATCTAGAATACTCACGCATAACCAAAATGTTTTTGCCCACCCTACAACTCTTCCCTACAACTCTTCGGTTCTGAATGCAAGTTACCCTATGGGATATAAATCATATTCCATTGTGCATAAGGTGCATTTGTGGGATCGGTAACATGAACCGTAACTGTGTCTGGGTAAGCAGAAGTAGGTGAGCAACCATTGCATCGTGCCACATATTTGCCTGTGTCAGCTTTCAGAGCATACTTACCATTGCTTAGCAACTCTGGAGTGAATTGTGCATATGGTACGCAAGGTTTAGTAACGTGAATAGTTAGAAAGTCTGGCTTTGCACCTCCTGAAACACAGCCATTACAGCGCGCTACATACTTTCCTGTGTCTGACTTCAAGGCAATCTTACCTCCGCCCACATCAATGACTTCAAACTGAGCGTAAGGCTTATTGTTAGTAGGCAAGTCAATATGGACTGTGACAGTATCAGGGTTATTTCCTATAGTTTCTTGACACCGCCGACAGCGAGAAAACCATTTCCCTGTATCAGCTTGCAAAGCTACCTTGCCACCTGTGGGAGAAGCTTCTGCTACTGGAGCAGTTAACATCATTGTCAGCACGGCTACAAAGGCCAGTAGTAATCCAATCCACTTTTTCATTGTTTATTGTCTCTGATCAGATAATGGTAGATGATCGACAAGTGCTACGGCTTAAGATTGGGACAAAACTAATATTCTCCAACAAAGACTCGATGAGGTGACCTCGTCGGTAGAAAATGAATTTAGGACACCCTAAGCTTTTGGTTTTACTTGCCCTATATATAGTAAACTCTCATCAGTCATAAATGTTCACTGTCTTCACAAAACTTGAAAAAATTCCCCAACAGGGTCAAACAGCTTTTAGGAGATGCACCCGAATCGCAATGCAGTTGCTCATGGGGATTAGCTGTCTCCAATAGCGTTGCGAAAATCTTGCCAAGTTCCTGGAATTTCTGCTGGGTTTTGGCAAATCACTGGTAACCAAGTAGCGCAAGGACACTCATCTTCTAGACCTTGGAGCTTTTCCCTGGCTTCTCGGACGGAATAATAGAATGGCTTACCACTAGCAAAGGCAGCCAGGAAGTTTTTCAGAAACGCTTGTGCTACTTGATCTGGCACAGGCTCCCGCATCACAATCATTTGGGGGATGTGTAAATCAGCGAGATTCACTGCTAAACTTAACCCATCACAGGAGTTAAATATTGCTAGGGTTAAGCCTTGAGCGATCGCTTTTTTCAGACCATGCTTTAATTGAGGAATGGTCAAACTATCGGTTTTATTAATAAAAATCTGTCCAATTTCATCCTGAGCATGACTACAACTATGACCAGCAAAAAATAGAATATCCCAGGGTTGCGCCCAGAGTTGGTCATTGATCTCTTGTCGATTTGGCTCTACTAAAAAGGTGACTGCTGCATCAGGTAATTGCTCTAATAAAATCCGGTCTTTATGAATATCAATCCCAGTGCTATCACCCAGAATTGCTAATACGTTTACCTTCGCCTTAGTAGACGTAGATTTTTCGATACGTTCATAAGCGGGAGTACTCAAAGCAAATTCTGATTTAGGATAGCGCTCGAAAAAATCCCAGAGATGCCAAGGTAAATGCCTGAGTTTACTATCTTCGGTTTGGATAATCACCCGAATTAAATCAGAAGTGGTTAACTTTTCTAGGAGTTGTTCTCTAATCGAGCGAAACGACTCAGATTTTAACCAACGATTCAGGTCTTCTTTCAAGTTTTCGGCTGAATCATGACATGCTTCAAAAAACTCTTTTCTGCTGAAATTAGTAATTTTTGTTTCTATCACTTCTAGCCGTAGACCAGTTCTCAGCCCTCTGCGGTAGAGTGATTGCCATTTGCCATAGGATTGGATAATTTCCGGAGCTGAGGGCAAAACCCCCGTGCATTCTACCGATGGGAAACTTCCCTCTGCTCCAATCTGAAGCGTAATCGGAAACCCTTGTGTGAGCTTACCTTGACCAACTTTGAGAATAACTAACTTGCTGTTTACCGATTTTGACGTTGCTTCTTTCTGAGTCTCCCTGAGATTGACCGGTCGGCTAGCTAACAGTTGAACCAATAATTCTTTATAATCCGCTTGATGCTGGCGATAGATAGTAATTTGCTCATCTTTACTGTTTAGCTCAGCTCGATACTTTTCTTCTAAAGCTTTCAAAGCCAAGTCATAATGTTGAATAAAATTACTATGAATTTTAGCTTTATCAGCATTAGCCGGTATGTCTACTCTGACAATAACACAGCCATCTCCTTTATTTTCAATACTGCGGATAGCAAGCTCACTCCCTTCATTTTCGATTTGTATTTTTTGCCACGAAGAAGCAAACGCTTTCCCATCAATACCATTGCGGAAGATTAAATCAACAGTATTTAAAACTTCTTGAAACAGTTTAGTAAATTCCCCGGTCGCAAATTCGCCACTACTAGGACGGCGTTCTCCCTGGTGGTTGAGCAGATAAACATAGTCACAAATAGCACCATCTAGCTGAGTGGTGTTATCAATATTCCAAGCTTCTAAACAAGCTCCGGTTAGCCGTGAATACTTAAAATTAGTAGTTAAAGCTTGGGTTTTAGTCAGGTTGACTCGTTCCAACCAAGCCCCCTCAAAGGTAGCTTCACTCACATCCGCTTCAGTTAAGTCAGCATCCCTGAGGTCTGCACCTGCTAGATTTGCTCCTTTGAGATTACGTCCCCGATAGGATTGATTAGCACCTCGGTGAGTAACAACTAAATCCCGAACCTCTCGGTCAATTAAAATAGTATTGCTAACTCTAGCTAGGTCAAGGTTTGTAGCTAGATGAAAGTTAGTGCGAGTGAGGTTAGCATTTCTGAAATCTGTACTTTTGAGGGTAGCTTTGGTGAAATCAGCATCGGTTAAGTTAGCATTGCGAAAACTTGTGCCTAGTTTAGCTGGTAAGGTAATCGCGATTAAGCGAATAAAAGCAAATTTTGAGTCTTCAGCCAAGGCTTGCTTAGCCACATAAGCCCCTAGGAATGTCACAGCTAAACCCCAGGAAAAATGAGCAGCTTCTACAATATTACCAGCTAAAGTTTCTTCTCCATGGATATCTATATTGGCGATAATAGCTCCAGCTACTACTAAAATTCCTGGTATAATTCCACCATGGGCGATAGCTATAGTTGTGCCAATTGCTACAGCGATAGCTAACATTAACGTCTCAACTCCAGCTACGGCTATAGCAACACGGGTGATGTTAGCTTCCAGGCTAATATCAGCGACAGCTATAACCACCAGCACTAACGCCAGGGCAAATCCCCGCCGGATAATAATGATGCTAAAGATGACTAACAGTGCTGATGCGATCGCACTCTGAAGAATAGGGGATTCTGATTCCATAAATTTCAGAGAAATATGACCAGTTCTGCAGAAAATATGACTTGATAATACTGACAGAAGTAATGAAAATGCCAGTAAAATAATGACCCAGTAATACCGTAGTCCACTCCTAGCATGGCTAAAGGTCGCTCCTTTTAAAAGAGCATTGGTGAAGTCTACACCTCTAAGGTCAGCGTGGTTAAAGTTTGCTTCTGTAAGGTTTTGACCCTTAAAGGAGCGACCTTGGAGATTTTGGCCAGAGAAGTCTGAGAACATAGTTGCTACGTACTTGTTGAGCACACTTCCTGTTTAACATCAGGCTTATCAGTCAATCGTTTCACCTCTGACCAGACGAAATTATCGGAATCTTGGTTCCAGTGCTGTTCAACAGGTCTACCAATTACCCATTACCAATTACCTATCACCAATCCGCCATCTCTCAACTACCCGTCGCAATCTCGGAGGTAACCAACTGTCATACTTAGGATACACTGGCAAACGGGGTAGTAACCTCCAGCCAGCTGGTTCAATCACGTCTCGCAATCGATAACTATGGGGATGAGGATAATCGGGATTCACCTCATCCTTGGGACTAATTCCTCCTAAATCCCGTGCGCCAGCTTCCAAACACGCTAATAGAGCAGAAGACCGTTGAGGCAATTTCCCAACAGTATCAACTAAATTGGGAGGAATTTGGATAGTAATATCCAAGGGCAAAATCTGACGCGCCTTCTGAATCACCCTTGGCAGCTGATTAAGACCGAAAGACTGACTATGAAACATTTCTGTAGTGCCCTCACTGTAAGGTTGCAGGATCACCTCTTGGATATGACCATACTCACCATGAATTTGTGCGATCGCATTTAAACTTTCCCAGCAATCCTGCTCAGTCTCACCAATGCCTAACAACAAACCGGTCGTAAAGGGAATCCCCAATTCTCCCGCCCATTGCAACTGCTGTAGTCGAACCTCTGGTATCTTACTCGGAGCATAGCAGTGAACAGTTTTGAGCAACTCCGGTGTTAATTGTTCCAACATCAACCCCATAGATACATTCACCTGCTTGAGTGCCGCCATCTCCTCCCAACTCAACGGTCCAACATTAGTATGGGGCAAAAATCCCAGAGACAAAGCCAGGTCACACAAATCATAAATTCGTTGAAACCAAGCCTTGCGCCTTGAAGACCTAGGATGAACCTCACCACTGAGAATCAGAATTTCACAAACACCCTGAGACTGAAGCAACCTTAACTGATTTTCCGCATCCTCCAAAGTCAACCAAGGACTGCTACCCGGTTCAGCACGAAAATTGCAGTAGCTACAGCGATTAAAGCATTCGTAAGTGGGAACCAAAGTGTAAGCAGGGCTGTAGGTAACGATTTGGGAATCAGATTGGGAATCATAAACATCCATAGAAAAAAACACCCGCGCAAGTTAGAAGTCAGAAGTCAGAAGTCAAAAGTAAGCTATGACTAAGTTTCGGAGTTTAGGAATCTCAAACATTTTAATGCGTAGTGCTATATCAATTTTCCCTACTCCCTACTCCCTACTCCCTACTCCCTACTCCCTACTCCCTACTCCC